>JBIKIM010000051.1:0-6773 GCA_044361605.1 Bacteroidia bacterium
TCTCGATTTTTGATTCAAGGGGATTAGCATCTGGGGTATTTTCAGCAACGGGTTCGGTAACCGTTTGTTCCACATTGATAACCGTTTGATGGGGCGTGACCGTTTCACCCTTGGCTTTATCGGTGCGCTTCGTGGCCGTAGATGAGGTAAGGCCTCCTCCAAAAAAGGCATTTCCCTGATTTTGAGATCCACGAATCTCTCGGAATTGTTCCGCACAGGAACTAAAAATTCCCAACGTAAAAATAATGAGCGAATAACGAAAAACTGTTTTCATAGCGATCGCAAATTCACACAAAAGCACCATTTTGCTTTTGCGTTATTCCGTAAATTAGAATCAATTTTTACGGAAAAATGCAAGAGAGTTTAGAGGAGAGAGCGGAGAGGCAGAGAGAGTAGCTTAACCCACAGTTTTAAGGGTGGGTTTTCAGTGAGCAGAGAGGGGAGAACAGAGTGAGAGAGAACAAACCCTAACTTCCCCACGCACAACCAATGCGCGAATTGTTCGACATCGTTAATATGCTGACTATAAAAGTAATATAAACATAAATAATACAATTATCGGCAAAGTTGCCAATATGACCATTACTATTTTTAGTGGGTTGGAATCTTCGAATCTGGGATTTACCAAAAGACCAATACTCGATATTAATCCTAATAAAAATACTAAAATATCAATAAGTATAGGGTAGGAAGACCAAAAACCTAAAATTTCCATTATTAATGAACTTGCGCCCCAAAGGGCAGCAAATCCAAGAACTAATAACCCTAAAAGTGAAACGATCAACCCTAAAATGCCCAACGCGACTAAGAATCCATTGATTGGTTCTTTGTTACTCGAGTTGGACTTCCCTGTAGATTTAACCGATTTTTGAGTAAGGTAGGTACTGTGCTTTGCACTCCAAGGACCTATTTGAGGTTGTTTTAAAAATGACGTTGCCAAACGAGTAGCTCCCTTTTTCTGAACGGCTAACGTTTTTTGAGGAATGGCTACCCCTAAAGTTCGTTCCGACATCAATCCCAGATCCCCTTTCTTACCCGTCTGAATGAAAACCGAATCCGCCACACCTGTATTTTGAAACATACCGAGCAATCTTTCCTCCGCAACATTTAAGGTATCTCTATGTAAGTTATGGAAAGCAGATGCGGACTTTGCCTTCGTAGTCGTATTAATAGCATACGCGCCATGCCCCGTCGGGGTGGAATGCTTTAGGTAAAAATCGGAACGGCGTGTTCCCATCTCCCTAAACGGCTCCGCACAGGAACCAAAAATTCCCAACGTAAAAATAATAAGCGAATAACGAACAACAGTTTTCATAGCGATCGCAAATTCACACAAAAGCACCCTAATGCTTTTGCGTTATTCCGTAAATTAGAATCAATTTTTACGGAAAAATGCAAATAGCACACCCCTCAGCCCACCTTCAACTCGTCCTTTAGCCGCTGACACAGCAACGCCACAATCCGCTTCGTTAGCTCGGCCTTGTGTAATACGAAAAACTCCAATTCTTCCGCGCTCAAAAGACCCAATACCATCCCAATTAACGTGTTCCGAATGATCGGGTCCTTCTGAAACCGAACTTTAATCAACGCCTCCCGCAATACACTGCTCTTCGGGATTTCGACCCCGTTCAATTGCGACGTGAAATATAGGATTATCACCGCGTTCTGAAATTTCAGTACCGGTCGTAAACTCGTATTCTGAAATTGCTCTATCTCCAAAGAATTGCGCTCCGGATCCACCGCAATTTCACTGCGTAAACCCAATATATGTTCCGATCGATTTATCATGTTATCCATTGTTAATTTAATTTCCCCCAAATGGGCGAAGCCACAAAGAAAGCACCCAAAACCCCAATTTACGACGACCAACCCAAACATTCAGAACCACCCACATTTAAATTTACAGAATCCGCGGCTCGCTCGCCAATTTTGCGTAATTTTAAAACGTCAAAAACGTGACTTTTGATCACGCTTTCCAACCCTAAACAGACCTAAAAAATATGAACCTATTTACCAGTGCCATTTCCTTGATTGTCGCTTTTAATGCTGTGCGGCTTAATCGTTCGCATTCAGTTAAAAGACAGTTGGTGGATTTCGCTACCAGCAGGATTCTTCATGCTGTTAAATGCCTATATTTTTTATCTTTCTTTGGGAAGTCTTTAAAGCCAACAGCCCTCAGGATGGCGAGCTTGTAATAAACGCAAATAGAAAAACCGAGTTTTGCGAAAAACACGTATTTTAGTGCAGTAAAAAATTTCACCAATGCAAAAAATAACTATGGGTTTGGGTATCGTTTTGGTGTGCGTGTTTGCTGCATGTCAAAAACAAACCCCGATTGTGGGACCTCCATTTAAAGAAAAGGGGAATATCGATTCCTTTATTAGTGCCATGGATGTGAGCAGTTTGAGTATGGTATTGCGACAGGGTGAAATTTTCAAGGACGAGAAGGGCAAACCGATTGCGATTTTTCCTTACTTAAAAAGCAAGGGCATCAATACCCTGCGCTTCCGGGTTTGGGTAGGAAACGACCCGAATTACCAATCCGATTCCATTTTAAAATTGGTGAATCTAGCCAGAAAGGAGGGTCTTCTAATTTGGATTGATTTGCATTATTCCAATACCTGGGCCGATCCGGGCAATCAGCAAATCCCTATAGAATGGGACCAATCCAATATTGAAAATTTAGGGTCCGATTTAAAAAAGTATACCGAGCGCATGTTGCGAACCTTCAATCCGGATATGATTCAATTGGGAAATGAAATTGATGGGGGCTTTTTGTGGCCGAAAGCCAGAATATCGGATACCAGTGCCTTTTACAGTTTGTTGCGGCTGGTTTCAAAATCCACGCGCGATTTCAATGCCCAAATTCCCATCATGTACCATATTTCCAATTATAAAAATGCGGATTATTTTTACAAAGCATTAAATGCGCACGGCGTAGATTACGACATGATCGGACTTTCTTATTATCCCAAATGGCATGGCTATAATACCGATAGTTTTTTTCAAACCATGGATCGCCTGTATGCCAATTACGGCAAGCGCGTAATTATGGCGGAAAACAGCTATCCGTTTACGTTTTCTTGGGCGGATTGGACGGACAATGTAATGGGTTGGGAGGGCGATTTACATCCGAATTATCCGGCCAGTACCAACGGACAGTACGAGCAGGTGCGCCACCTAATTCAAGGCTGCAGAAACAGACCTTTTGCCAGTGGCTATGCGTATTGGGAAGGCACATGGGTTGCCTTCAACGGTCCGGAATCTAAAGATGGGTCTATGTGGGAAAACCAAGCGTGTTTTGATTTTGCATTCAAGGCATTGCCTGTGTTGGACGCATTTAAACCCTAATCGTAATTAAATTTCCCCCGAAACAAAAAAGCCACCCAATTCGGATGGCTTTACAGGGTTAAATAGGAGTGAAGCCCTTAGGAAATCTTCCCCCGAAACAAAAAAGCCACCCAATTTGGATGGCTTTACAGGGTTAAAAAGGAGTGAAGCCCTTAGGGAATGTTCCCCCGAATTAAAACGTAATTCCCAAACTGATAAAGGGAATGGGCCAATAAGCTTTGCGAATGTATTCATAATTAGAAACCCATTGCTGTTGATTCATGTCGTAATACCCATTGTCCTCTTCCAAGCTGATGGCGGCCGATAAAACGCCCACATCTATGAATCCATTTTTAATGGCATTGATGCGCAATGCGGGTCCCCCGATAAAAGTGGGTTGCCGACCTTGGTGCATAAGTACCCATAATTCGCCTACCAAACTTACTTTGGGGGAAGTTTGATACAAGCCGCTAACTTCGACAATGGGCAACTGCTCTTTGGAACGGGTGTAAAAACCATATCCTGTATTGAGGGTAATATTGGCCTCTTTATCGCCATAGGTTAAATTGGCAAATAAAAGTCCTAAAGATTCTTCATCGCCGTACCAGAGTTTACCGATTTGACCGCCGAAGCTGGCGTATAAGTCTTCACCTATTTTATTAGCCACTTTTAGGTTTACGAAAGTGGGCATGAGTATGGGCGTGGACGTCATACCGATGCTGATATTATCGGTGATTCCATATTGGGCCTGAATTAACAGGAAGTAAATCATATTCAGGTAGCCTTCGCCTTGTTTGAGGGGAATGGCGGAAGGGGCGTAGAGGTAGCGCGTGGGGTGAACGATGGGTCCTAATGCTTTGGGATTGCGGATGCGCGTTTTCATTTGAACGGCATAGCTAGGGATGATGATGGTAGTACCGTCGGCTTTTACCACTTCGATTTCGCGCGCATCTTCGCGCAAAATGCGACCTTCCACTTTGCCACTTTGGGTTTGGATGCTGTAAAAAACAGTGGTATCTGTAGTGGGCTCGGTTTGGGCTTGAACCTGAGCGGAACTGAACGCCGTTAGGAGTATAACCAGGGTTAAAAGCGTTTTTGATTTGGGGGAAATTATTTTCATAAGCGATTTATACAAATATAAGTTCGATGGGTTGATTTTTTCGCATTGTTTAAATTGACTTATTTAACGAACTTTGCATTTTTAATGAATCCCGTAATAATAACCCTTCCCGATGGCGCCCAACGCGAGTATCCGTATGGATCAACTCCGATGGACGTGGCCCTTTCGATTAGTGAAGGACTGGCGCGTAATGTGCTAGCCGCTAAAGTCAACGATTTGGTGGTTGATGCCACGACCCCTTTGGTGCAAAATAGTCACTTGGCCTTGATAACGTGGAACGATGCGGATGGCAAGCAAACCTATTGGCACAGTTCGGCCCATTTATTGGCCGAGGCTTTAGAAGCCTTGTACCCCGGCGTGAAACTGGGTATCGGTCCGGCTATACAATTTGGATTTTACTACGATGTAGATTTCGGAGACTATACCTTTACCGATGCGGATTTCGAGAAAGTAGAAACCAAAATGCGTGAATTGGCCAAGCGCAATTCGGTATTCATTAGAACAGAGGTTTCAAAAGCCGACGCGATAGCCTATTTCGAGAAAAAAGCAGATCCGTATAAGTTAGACTTAATTAAAGATTTACAAGACGGAAGCATTACGTTTTACCAGCAAGGCGATTTTACCGACTTGTGTAGAGGTCCGCATATAACCCATACCGGTCATGTGAAAGCCGTTAAGGTATTGTCTACTGCCGGAGCGTATTGGCGCGGAGACGAGAAGAATAAACAGCTTACGCGTATTTATGCCATTACCTTCCCTAAAAAAGCAGAATTAGACGAACATTTAGAGATGCTGGAGGAAGCGAAGCGGCGCGACCACCGTAAGTTGGGTAAAGAATTAGAGATTTATACGTTCGACGACGATGTGGGTCCAGGTTTGCCCTTGTGGTTGCCGAATGGCGGTGCTATGATCGAGGCCTTGGAAACGTACGCCAAAAAGGTGGAGCGCGAAGCGGGTTACGATCGGGTAAAGACCCCTCATATTGCACGCGAGAGCATGTACTTAAAAAGCGGACACTTACCTTATTATAAGGACAGCATGTATCCGCCTATGGAAATAGATGGAATCAACTATTACCTGAAGGCCATGAATTGCCCGCATCACCATAAAATTTTTGCGGCCACACCTAAGTCGTATCGCGATCTTCCGATCCGTTTAGCCGAATACGGTACCTGTTACCGCTACGAACAGAGTGGGGAGTTATTTGGTCTGATGCGCGTGCGGAGTCTTCAAATGAACGATGCGCACATTTATTGCACCGAAGCCCAGTTTGAAGAGGAATTCCAGAATGTAAATGCATTGTATTTAAAGCATTTTGAAAAATTCGGGATTGATAAATACGTGATGCGTTTTTCGAAGCACAATCCAGCCCGTTTGGGTGAAAAGTATATCGATATGCCCGAATTATGGATCAAAACCGAATCCATGGTGCGGAAAGTATTGGATAAAATGGGGGTGAACTACGTGGAAGTGGAAGACGAAGCCGCCTTTTACGGTCCCAAAATCGACATCCAAGTATACAGTGCCATCGGACGAGAGTTTACCTTGGCTACAAACCAGGTAGATTTTGCGCAAGCCGATCGTTTCGACTTGTATTTTATTAACGAGAAGAACGAGAAGGAACGTCCGCTTATTATACACCGGGCGCCTTTGAGCACACACGAACGCTTTATTGGATTTTTACTCGAGCATTATGCGGGAAAACTTCCAGTTTGGTTGGCTCCAAAGCAAGTAATTGTATTGCCTATTTCAGATAAATATGCCGCATATGGGAATGAAGTTGTAAAATTCCTTAAAAAGCACGATATTCGCGCCTCTATTGATCACAGATCGGAGAAAGCCGGTAAGAAAATCCGTGATGCTGAAGTCTCAAAAACCCCGTACATGCTTATTGTAGGGGAGAAAGAAGCCGAAGCACAATCGGTATCTGTAAGGATGCACGGGGGTACAGATCTAGGATTAATGGAATTACAGCAATTTGCTGAACGAATAATTGATGAAGCCAGTATTTAAACCTAAAAGTCGCCGTAGGGAAGATCCCCACAAAATCAACGAACGTATCGTTGCGAAAGAAATACGTTTGGTTGGTGATAATATCGAGATGGGTATCTATCCGACGGAGAAAGCCATTGAAATGGCTTACGAGTTGGGTTTAGACTTGGTTGAAATTAGCCCCAATGCAGAACCTCCTGTATGCAAAGTAACCGATTATAAAAAGTTCCTTTACGAACAGAAGAAGAAGCAAAAAGAAATCAAAGCGAACGCCGTTAAGCAAGAAATTAAGGAAATTCGCTTTGGTCCTAATACAGATGAACACGACGTT
>JBIKIM010000052.1:0-6753 GCA_044361605.1 Bacteroidia bacterium
CAAGGCTTTTTGAACGGCTTTGCCGTTTACCTCGCGCACATCGATATTCTTTATTTTGTAGGTATTCGGTTCTATAAAGTTGTACGCAATGCCTTGAACATTGTCATACATGCTCACTACTTGTGCCTTTAACGACCCCGCAAAGGAGAATATCGTTAACAACACCAAACCAATTCGTTGAATCGCGTTCATTCTTGTGAAGCTCCTTTCCCTTTGGGAATTAATTGTTCCGACGTTTTACCAAAACGACGTTCGCGACTTTGATAATCCATAACGGCCTGTAAAAAATGTTCTTTCCTAAAATCGGGCCAAAGGACCGATGTAAAATGTATTTCTGAGTAAGCAATTTCCCAAAGCAAGAAATTGCTTATACGCATTTCACCGCTGGTGCGAATCAATAAATCTGGATTCGGAAACGCCGCAGTATTCAAGGCCTTGTTCAAGGTCTCTTCGTTGATATCTTCAATATTAATGTCGCCATTTTTGGCGCTTGTAGCAATTTTTTTCACCGCCTCAATGATATCCCAACGACCGCTGTAACTCAAAGCCAAAATCAATGTTGTACGGGTATTATTCGCCGTTGCTTCTTCCGTTTCCTTCAACTGACGCACACAGCGAGCGGGCAATTGATGAATATTCCCAATGGTCTTCAAGCGAATGTTGTTTTTCATTAGGTTGGGAAGCTCTTTTTCTATCGTATCCACCAACAATTGCATGAGGGCATTGATTTCGCGTTCCGGGCGACTCCAATTTTCCGTTGAAAACGCGTACAAGGTTACATACTCGATACCTACCTCAGCGGCAAATTCAAGGGTATTGCGAACGGCATTCACCCCTTGCTTGTGACCGAAAATCCGCATATGGCCCTGTTGCTTGGCCCAACGACCGTTTCCATCCATTATGATGGCCACGTGTTTGGGTATGCGTTCGGGATTGATACTGGGATATGAAACTACCGCGTCTGAAGCCATGTGAATTTATCTGCAAATTAAGGGTGTAATGCGGTAAGATAGGTTAAATCCGACGAAATAATACCAATCTTTGAGGTGTGGATCGCCTCTAAAAGTGCCTTTGGGAAATGGATTCAAACCCTTTAAAACCTGCGGTTGCGAATACTGGGCCGAACCTTCTCCTTGTGCATCGCTGATAGCTCTGAAATCGGGATACGTGCCGGTTACATCGTCTAATGCATCGGTAAACGTTTTACGCCATAAGGCCTCAACCCCTACGATCCAAGCTCCTCTATTGCGTTTTTGCGAGATTTTTCGTTTGTAACCCAATCCGATGGGAATCGACATTTGAACGCGGCTGTAATTGTTCTTCCGCATGCCCGTGTTGGCGGCATGCAAATTCACCTCTTCCGCATCCAAACGGTGGGGATCAAATCGAAAAACCCCCAATCCCAACAACGCATAGGGCGTACTGGATTGGTTATTAATATTCGTACCAAACCGATGAAAGTCGAAACTTAACATACTCGAAAACTCATGCACATTGGTTTGAAAATTCAATCCCTGCACATCGTAATTCTTATTGCCGTCTGTAGTTCCCGACACATGTAAATAGGAATACTGATTCCTCCATGCAAAATAATCGGTAAAATTATACCTCTGATATACACCTGCTGAGGGGTAAAAGTGTTTAGCGTTCAGGCCTTGCGACAAGTCTCCCGAGTAATTACTAGCGCCCAATACGACGCCGTATTCCTTCCTTCCGGAGAAATATTTTTGAGACATAAGATCTCCTGTCCATGTGCCAATGACACACAGAAGCGCAGCGCTCAGGACCGATTGTATGTTTCGCTTAGAATTGGAAACAGGTTGTTTTTCCACCCGTAATTTTTCTAGTCAAAGTAAAATTCAAAAATAGGTACCAATCTTTAGTTGTTTCGTCTCCACGATTGGCGCCCAAGCGCTCCTCGTTACCATAGTCATTCACCAAATTAGGACGTCCTAACTCAGGAGTCCGATCGGCCATTGCAGCCGCCAAACCTCCGTTACTTCCGCGGGTAATCTGCGGATCTACGTACGTCATACTGATGTCATCCAAATAGTCTGTAAAAGTCTTGCGAACGCCCAACTCAACGCCCCAAGCCCATACATCATCAAACTGTTTTTTATAACCGATTCCAATTGGAATGCTTATTTGTGTTAACGCATACCGTCTGCGATCATTAAATTTCGTCGTTTCCTGAGCCTCCGTGCTTAGCGGTTGTAACTCCACCCACTGACCGTCGTACCGGGCTAAATCTCCATATTCCGCCTGTGTGTGGACACTAGGCATATACTCAAAGTACCCCAAAGGATTGAATTTAAATAACGCGACACCCCCGAAAATATAGGGACTCGATGGATTGAATCGTTGGGTTTCTGAATACCCGAAAAGATTGTATTCGATGGTTCCACCTACTTCAATAATATCGCTTTTAAAGCTCAAATTTCGCTTTTCACGCATGGGATCACTGGTATAATTCTTATCACTGCCAGCAATCTGACCGAACAAGGCATTACCCCGCAACGTGATGAAATCACTCAAATTATAGCGACAAATAATACCACCCATAGGTTTGGTTTCATTCAGCGCGATCGACGGCGATAATTCACCCATGTAGTTCGCACCCCCAAGGGTAATTCCCACTTCTATGGGTTGACTTTTGCGCTGCGCCCCAAGAGAAACGGCCGCACCCATCAAAACAAACAATATAGACTTTGAAAATGACTTCATACCTGCGATTTATACAAAAATAAGGGTTTATCCCCTATTTCCATAAAACGAACCGAAAATAACCATCCCTAACCAATAAACACAACCAAACGGAGCCCAAAACAGCGAACAAAGTGAGCCCAACAACGAACGCAGCGAGTCAAAATAGCGAACAAAGTGAGCCCAATACGACCGAAGGGAGTCCCATACGAGGCGCTAGCCGAGTATCCCGCGAGCGCAGCGAGTATCCCGCGAGCAAAGCGAGTATCACGACCGAAGGGAGTAATAAACCCCCATCGTTACAAAATTCCTCAAAAAGGGCACCCGCGATACCCAACCCCACTGCATTCTCGGTTTCAAACCAAATTTGTGCTCGTATATCGGATTGAATAAATAAAACTGCTTCCGCGCTACCGTAAATCCAGAATCCCGCGCTATGCGTTCAAAACGTTCAATACTGATACCCGTGCTGCGAATCTCCTCCATTGTGGCCACACCCGTCGCAGGCGTTCCCAACATCCTCAGAAAAAACGGATATAAAGGTCCAGGCAACAAATGCGTATACGGCAACTTGGATGCCAATTTTCCCGGTAACACCTGCTGATGTCCGCCATACGGCATCATCCATGGAGGAAATGCAAAAAATACCAGTCCGCCTTTTTGCATAAACCGCAACAATTCCGGCATAAAACGCGCCTGGTCCGGGATATGCTCAATAACATCCTTTAAAATGATGATATCGTAACGGCCTTCCAAATCGACCTCCGGATCCACGTCGTAAATGTTCTTATTAAGAAACGTAACCCGACCCGCTGCCCGCTCTTCCGATAAAAAAGTCTTGGCCAATTCTATCCGACTTTCTTCCAGCTCGATGCCCGTACAAAAGCAACCCCGCTCTAAAAACGCTTTCAATACGCCCGCTTCCCCACACCCGATTTCCAAAACACGCGTGTTGGAGCTTAACGATATCGACTGTTCAATAAAAGGTAAAATATGATCCCGCGTAACGCGATACGTCATATCGAAATACCGCTTTTTATCTCCGTGAAATTCGTACATCCGTAAAAATTAAGGCTTTTGCATTACCGTTCCACACTGCCCGCACGTTCTAAGTTCTTCAGAACCGTAAAACTGATTAAAATGCGAAATGAATTCCTTTTCAATGTCTTTCAACTCAAAATAGGCCTCGTGCAATTTATGATTGCAATTTTCGCAAAACCACAATAAACCATCCGTAAAGCCCTTACCCTGTCTAACCCGCTCAATCACCAACCCAATGCTGCCTTCCGTTCTACCCGGAGAATGCGGCACCTTGGCCGGCAATAAAAACATATCGCCCGGACCCAAATGAATAGACTTCTTTTGTCCCTCGTCCTGAATATTAATCGTAATAGTACCTTCCAACTGATAAAACAATTCCTCCGTTTCGTTATAGTGATAGTCCTTCCGCGCATTCGGTCCGCCTACAATCATGACAATAAAATCGGAACCTTCCGGACATAAATTTTTATTCGCTACCGGAGGTTTTAATAAATGGCGGTTCTCATCGATCCACTTTTGCAAGTTAAAGGGCATAATTACAGGCATAGTTTTCAGCGTTTAGTGCAAGGCAAATGTAGGTAATTTGGTAAAAATGATTTTACATACCGCTTTTACGTCGTGTATTTCTATTTTTGCATCACCGAATGAGTGACGCAATCAAGCACGAATGTGGAGTCGCCTTCATCAGACTGCGCAAACCCCTATCCTATTTTAAAGAAAAATACGGTTCCTATTGGTACGGCCTGCACAAACTGCAGTTCATGATGACCAAACAACTCAATCGCGGACAAGACGGCGCCGGTATTGGAGTAGTAAAACTCGAACCGCAATACGGCGATCGCTATCTCGCCCGACAGCGCAGTGCGTCTAAAACCGCACTCGGCGATATTTTTGAGGAAGTTTTCAAAGCCATTGACCTCATTCCCGAAGAACACCGCGAAGACCTCGATTATCTCAAAAAACATTATCCCTACGCCGGTGAACTCCTACTCGGTCACCTACGCTACGGCACCTACGGAGGCAATTCCATCGAAAATATCCACCCCTTTCTGCGTCAAAATAATTGGATGGCCCGCAATTTGATGCTGGCAGGAAATTATAATATTACCAATACCCAAGAGTTATTTGAAGCCCTTATCGACCTCGGACAACAACCCAAAGAGAAAAGCGATAACGTACTCATGCTCGAAAAAATTGGACATTTTATCGACGAAGAAAACCAACGCCAGTTCTCCATTCTCAAGTCTCAAGGATATTCCAATTTGGAAATCACGGAAAAAATAAAATCCGAAATTTCCATCCCTAAAATCCTCAAACGTAGCTTCAAAAATATCGACGGTGGCTTTAATATGGTCGGGCTTCTTGGTCATGGCGATGCCTTTATCATCCGCGATCCCGCCGGTATTCGCCCTTCTCATTATTATACCGACGACGAAGTAATCGTCGTAGCCAGCGAACGGGCCGCCATTCAAATGGCCTTTAACATTTACCCGGAAGACGTTCACGAAATTCCCCCGGGAAGCGCACTCATTGCCAAAGCCGACGCCTCGTTCTCCATTGAACCCATCATTGAACCTACCGAACGCAAAAGCTGCAGCTTCGAACGCATTTACTTCTCGCGTGGAAACGACCAATCCATTTACGCCGAACGCAAAGAATTAGGTCGACTCTTGGCAGAGCCCGTTATGACCATGCTTGACCATAACCTGCCCGATACCGTGTTCAGTTACGTGCCCAATACCGCCTCGACCAGCTTTTACGGGCTTATTGATGGCTTACATGAAATACGACATAAGATGCAAGCAGAGGCCCTAAAAGGACTCGATATCAGTAAAAATCCAGAAAAAGTAGACGAAATTCTCAGCTGGAGACCCCGCCGCGAAAAAATCTTGGTAAAAGACGTTAAAATGCGCACGTTTATTACCAACGATACCGATCGCGAAGACCTCGTAACCCACGTATACGACATCACCTACGGCGTGGTAAAATCTTGGAAAGATACCCTCGTAATTATGGACGATTCGGTGGTGCGCGGTACCACACTCAAAACCAGTATTTTGCGCTTGCTCGATCGACTCGAACCCAAACGAATCATTTTGGTCAGCTCCGCCCCGCAAATCCGATATCCGGATTGCTACGGCATCGATATGAGTAAATTAGGCGATTTTGCCGCGTTCCGCGCTGCCGTTGCGCTGCACAAAGAACGCGGAAATGAAGCGCTCTTGGGGGAAATCTACACGCAAGCATTGCTCGAACTACAAAAGCCCCATCCGGAACAGCGGAATGTAGTGAAAGACTTATATGCCAATTTAGATGAAATTGAACTTTCTAAGAAAATCTCTGAAATAGTGCGACCCGATAATGTTCGATTTGAATTTGACATGCTCTTTCAAACCGTTGAAAACCTACACAAGGCCTGTCCGAACGACCTTGGTGATTGGTATTTTACCGGCGACTATCCCACTCCCGGCGGAACCGCCGTGGCCAATCGCAGCTTTGTTTACTATTTCGAAGGCAGAAAAGAACGCGCCTATTAATCCCGAATTAATCCACCAAAAACCATACTTTTGTACCCATGAGCAGCGTGAACGAAATTCTTGATCAATTAAAAAATCAATTTGAAAAGAACCTAATCCACACCACCGCCGAATTCAAACGCATTCGAGCCGGTAAAGCCTCTCCCGAAATGTTAGAGGGCATTTTTATTGACTATTATGGAGCCTCAACGCCCATAAGTCAAGCCGCCAGTGTCAATACCCCCGATGCACGGACACTGGTAATTCAACCTTGGGACAAATCGCTCATCAGACCAATCGAAACCGCTATCATCAACAGCAATTTGGGCTTTGCCCCGCAAAACGACGGCGAACAAATACGCATCAGCTTGCCTCCTGTAACCGAAGAACGACGGAAAGAACTCGTAAAAAGAGCGAAAACCGAATCTGAAAGTTCCAAAGTGGGTATCCGCAATTTACGCAAAGAAGCCAACGAGAAAATTCGCAAACTCAA
>JBIKIM010000053.1:0-6639 GCA_044361605.1 Bacteroidia bacterium
GCCGACCGTATTTGAGAGGGGAATGGTAGGCATATAGCAAAACATGGTGGCTAAAATGATCCAAAACAACTGCATCGGCTCCTGCGCTTGTGGCACAAATAACAGACCAATACCGCCTAAAATGTGAAGTATGCCATAGAGCTTTTGCGCCGAAATAAACCTATCGGCTAAATAGCCCGTAAAAGTGGGCATAATCAATGCGGCAATACCCATCGTAGAGAAAATCTGTCCGAAATTTGCGGCCGACCATTGTTTGTTCTCAAACCAATAAACACTTATCGTGAGTAGCCAACTTCCCCAAATAAAAAACTGAAGAAAGTTAACTATAATTAAGCGGAATTTTATACCCATATAGTAGGGCTCAAATATAAACCCATAAACTGAATATGTAGTAAAATTACTTGGTTAATTGCATGCGCAATTCAATTCCATCAATGAGAGAATGAATAATTTTAATATGTATTTCTTGCGCCCGATCTGCGTATTCGCTTTTAGGCGCTCGGATTTCTAAGTCACAAAGATCTTTGATTTTCCCACCGTCTTTTCCCGTTAAGGCAATCGTATACATACCCAATTCGCGCGCTTTTTCAAGGGCTTTAATTACGTTGGGACTGTTGCCGCTGGTAGAAATGCCTAAAAGCACATCGCCTGCTTTGCCATGAGCTTCAATGAAACGCGAAAACACGTATTCATAGCCATAATCGTTGGCTACACAAGTAATATGACTGCTGTCGCTAATGGCCAATGCGGGGAGCGCCCTGCGATCGTGGCGGTAGCGGCCTGTAAGTTCTTCGGCGAAATGCATAGCATCGCAGTGACTGCCTCCGTTGCCACATGCGATTATTTTGCCACCGGTATTGAAGGACTGCGTAATCCGATCTATGGCCTGCTCGATGCGCTCGAAATTCTCAGGGTTCGATATAAAATCGGCTAGGACGTTTTGTGCATCTAAGAAATGTTCGAGGGCTCTCATGTTATGGGTTTTTTGCGTACTCTTTTAGTCCCTCTTGGAGGAAGGCAACGAACGGCTCAACTTGGAATTGGAAGTGATCGGCGCCATAAGCAGGCTGCACTAATTCTTCGTTAGAATTCAACAAACAATAAAGGGGTTGGGTAGATTTACCAAAATAATACTCTTGCAGTTCGGCGTTTTTATCGCCTAATGTTTTAATGGTTTTCCCAGAAGACCGGCTGGTGAAATATTCAGAAGGATCTAATTGTATTTTTTTATCATCCACGTACAATGAAACCACTACGTACTTTTCTTTCAGCAGGGCGAGCACTTTAGGATCTGCCCAAACTTTTTCTTCCATTTTCCGGCAGTTTACGCAACCGTGACCCGTAAAATCGATAAAAAGAGGTTTTTTCTGTTCACGGGCACATGCCATAGCCTCGTCGTAGTCGAAATAACTGTGAATGCCATGCGGACTGTGTAAATAATCGCTGTATTTGGGTGTTCTACAAATACCGGCCTCGGATTCAGCGGCTCGGTCTAGGCGGAAATCTTGGGTGCTCATAGGCGGTAAATATCCGGCAAGGGCTTTTAAGGGCGCACCAAACATTCCAGGAATCATATACGCCACGAAGGTGAAAACGGCAATGACTAAGCTAAGGCGGAAAAAGCTGAGGTTGGGATTTGGGGTGTCGTGGTCAAATTGAATTTTTCCTAAAAGATACAATCCAAGTAGGATGAAAATTACGATCCAAATGGCCAAATAGATCTCACGATCTAAGAGTCCCCAATGGTAGGTTTGATCGGGAATGCTTAAAAACTTCAAAGCAAAAGCCAATTCCACAAATCCGAGCACCACTTTTACGCTATTAAGCCAGCCGCCGCTTTTAGGTAAATTATTCAACCAAGAGGGAAACAATGCTAAAAGTCCGAAGGGGATGGCAAACGCCAAAGAAAATCCAAACATCGCAATAGCGGGTCGCATGGCACCGCCGTGAACGGCTTCCACCAAAACAGTGCCAACGATTGGACCTGTACAAGAAAAGGAAACCAAGGCAATGGTAAGGGCCATGAAAATAGCTCCTGTGATACCGCCTTTGTCGGCTTGTTTGTCAACTTTATTAACGATCCAAGAGGGTAGCGTAATTTCAAAAGCGCCAAAGAAGCTGGCTGCGAAAACCACAAAAATAACCGTGAAGAAAATATTGGGTGCCCAATGGGTACTTAGCCAGTTGGCCGCATTAGCACCGAATGCAAAGGCGACTATGGTACCTACGATCGTGTATAATGCGATGATTGAGAATGCGAATACGAAAGTGTCGCGCAGCGCAATCGCCCTGTTTTTATTGCGGATAAAGAAGGAAACCGTCATCGGAATCATTGGAAACACGCAGGGGGTGAGCAAGGCCGTTAATCCACTCAAAAAGGCGAGGATAAACAAGCCCATCATGCCTTCGTCAGATTCTTTCGATGCTTTTCCATTAAAGTTCTTGACTTCTTTGAGAGGTTCTTTTTCCTGATAATCGAGGGTTCCGGAAGTGGTAGATTTATCCGAAATATTATTAAGGGAATCACTAGGGGTATTGGTAGGCACATCGCCACCGGAGGTTACGATTGAAATGTCAGTGGTTTTAGGCTCTTGCGCTTCCGCGGTGCCGATTACTTTACAAGGGCCTGTTTGAATTTTGATATCGCGAAGGTTCTCACAGCCCGATTCGTTGCATATCTGACCATTGAAGAGAATGGTTATATCGGTGATGCCTTTGAGTAAACGAATTTTTTGACGAAATTCTCCTTTGCTGGTAAATTCTCCGGTGGAACAATTCCAAATTTCGGCCTCTTTAACCATATGGTCGCCAATCCCGATAAATTTGCCCACGAGTTCATAGGACCCGTTAGGACTGAAATCGAGTTGCGCGCGGATCGGACCGTCGTCTTCCGGACAATCGCTTTTTTCGCTGTAAACATGGAAATCTTTGGCAATTTCTAACTTGATAATCAGCTCAATTACCTCACCCGCTTTGGCTTCTGTTTTGCTGAATGAAGCCGAGAATTTGGGTTTGGGAAAACCGGCACCCGACAGTTGAATTAAGCCTGTGAAAAGAAATAGCAGGACAAAAACGCGTTTGTGGAAACTCATTCCTACAAATTTAAGGTATTTTAGGTTTTTAAGAGGAACATTAGTCACAATTTTGTGATCTGTGAAAAACAAATTTCGTGGTTTCGACAAAATGGCCTTAGGTTTGGATAGACATCGTACTATGCCGCGTTATACTATTGTAATATTCCTTTGTTTGGGACTGCTTTTTTCAAGTCCTATAAAGGCTCAAAGCAGCCGTTCTTTAAGCACCAAAGACTATATCGATTCGTTTAAAGATTTCGCCATGCAAGAAATGAGAGCCAATGGGGTACCTGCCAGTATTACACTCGGTCAAGGTATTTTGGAGAGTGCTTCGGGCAACTCTCGGCTTTCTAAAGAGTGCAACAACCACTTTGGAATCAAGTGTCGCAAGAATTGGACGGGTAACTTCTGTTTGGCCGATGACGATGCCAAAGACGAATGTTTTAGAGGCTATGAAAGCGTGTATGAATCCTATCGCGATCATTCACTGTTTCTTAAAAATAGCCGCCGTTACGACTTCCTCTTTGAACTGAGTCCCTTGGATTATGAATCTTGGTCGCACGGCTTACAAAAAGCGGGATATGCTACCAATCCGGCGTATGGAAATATTCTGACCCGCATTATAGAAAAGTACCGTTTGTCGCATTTCGATTCGTTGGTGGTCATTGGCAACGATTATTTTAATGGGAGTGCAGGCAATCCGATGGTGGTGAATGGCATTCCTGCCATAGCGGCGAAATCAGGCGACACCCCAGAAAGCATTGCCAAAGAGCAGAAATTGGCAGAGTGGAAAATATACAAATACAACGATTTACAACGCGATGATTTTATCAATCCAGGAGAAATTTTATACCTAAAGCCCAAGCGCAAAACCGCATCAGAAAATACGCATATAGTAAAGCGCGGAGAAACCCTGCACGACGTGTCGCAGATGTATGCAATAAAGTTAAAATCGTTGCGCAAACTCAATCAATTATCTTCGGGGGAAGAGCCCCAAATAGGAGAGGAAGTGAATTTGAGCGAAAAACGTGCAAATCCACCCAAAGTGGTAACCGGGAAAGTACCCATGTCCACAGCGGTACAGGTATTACAAGCGAAAGGCCCTACCAACGATCAAGTGCATGAAGTGGTAGCGGGCGAAACCATCGAAAGTATTGCCGATAAGTACCGCACATCGGTCTTAAATTTGGTTCGTTGGAACGATTTGGAATTTGCTGAGGTTCGGATTGGTCAGTTTCTAGTTTTGGCGCCTGGGATAAAATCGTCTGCAGAGGTGCGATCGGTATCGGAAAATGAAGACAACCTAAAAGCCCAAACGCATACGGTAATGCGCGGCGAAACCGTTTACTCCATAGCCCGGATGTACAAAATAGATCCGCAACAGATTATAAATGCAAATCCACGTTTATCAAAAGGAGGCTCCCTATTGGCCGATGAAACAATTCGGTTAAAGTCAGATGGTAAGCCGAGCGCCAATAGCGAAACAGTGCCCGAGCGTGCCAGCATACACTATGTTAAACCTGGGGAAACCCTGTTTGGGATTTCCCAAAAATATGGAGTCAGCGTAGAGGCCATAAAAGCGCAAAATCGACTTCAGACCAATGCCCTTTGGGCCGGACAGAAACTTAAATTGCCTTAGGCGATCAGAAAGTGCGCCGCACTGTCTACTTGTTGCTCAAGAATAATTTTGCCCATGCTTTGGGCCTTCTCGCGGGCTTCTTGGAGTTGCGGTTGGTACACGCTTAGTAGCTTAAGTCCTGCCTGTGCTTTTACCACAAATCCGGCCTTTTCAAGTTCTTGGATAAGGGGAATATGCTGATGTTCCTTATGATCTATGGCGCATCGAAAGCGTATGGCAGAGTTCTGCATGATATTCACCCGCACTTTATAAGTACTGAATCGCTCGAATAAGTCGCGCAAATGGTCCTCCGCAATGAAGGTAAAATCGGAACTGCTAATTTCTAATAGCCATTGAAATTCCTTCAATATAAAGCAAGGCGTTTGAATGGGGTGTTCGCCCTCAAATACGCGGGTACCTGGATTGTCGGTATCGATAAACGAACGCACGAATAAGGGTATTTTAGACGCTTTTAAGGGTTGGATCGTTTTAGGATGTATCACAGACGCTCCGTAATAGGCCAATTCGATGGCATCGTTATAGGTGAGTTCGGCTAGCAAATGTGTTGGATTGAATCGCTTCGGATCGGCGTTCAATACTCCAGGCACATCCTTCCAAATAGTAACGCTGTCCGCCTCCAAGCATTTGCCAAAAATCGCCGCCGAATAATCGCTGCCTTCTCGGCCTAGGGTAGTGGTTTCTCCCATGGGACCTCGGCCTATGAAGCCCTGTGTAATAATCAGGTTTTTACGAGCCAAAGGGAGCAATCTGTTCTTGATGATTCGTTCGGTTTCTTCCCATTGCACGCGGGCATCGCGATACCGGTTATCTGTAATGATGAAGTTTCGGGAATCAATCCATTGCGTTCGTAAGCCGGTTTTTAATAAATAACTGCTTAGGATACGGCTCGAAATCAATTCGCCGTAGGTAACGATTTGATCGTATAAAAAATCATAATCTTCATGCAATTGGTCGTTTTCTAAGATGCATTCCAACTCAAGAAATAGATTTTCTATATCATTAATAAACATCACATCCGATTGATCGAATAATTCTTTTACGATTTCTAAATGTGTCGTTTTAACACTAACTAATAGTTCATTTAGCTCGGACTTATTGTAAAAACATGCATCTACAACAAGCTCTAGTGCATTGGTTGTTTTACCTATAGCCGACACCACTACGAGGATATCGGCTTCTTGTTCGAGACCGATTATACGGGCTACGTTTTTAATTCCCTCGGCATTTTTTACGGATGCACCTCCGAATTTATAAATTTTCATTACTTTTTTCTGTTTTTTTAAGGAAAATCAATAGTTTATGCCTTGTTTTGCAAAATAAACGCTTTCCTTTAACAATTCCCTATGCCGCAATCGGAAATAACCACATTAGAGCAATTTATCGTAGACCAACAAGCGTTGCATGCCAATGCAGACGGATCATTCAGTCGCATTTTTCGCGCTATTGAGTTGGCCGCAAAAATAGTGAATCGCGATGTACGTAAGGCCGGACTCATTGATATTCTTGGTGATGACGGTTCTATAAATCCCCATGGAGAAGACCAGCAGAAGTTAGATATCATCGCCAATAACGTATTCATTTCTGCGTTGTCGCGCACCAAAGAAATTGCGATGATCATCTCTGAAGAAAATGAGGAAATCATTTATGTAAACGGTTGTGAGGGTGAAAAATACATCGTAGCCATTGACCCCTTAGACGGAAGCAGTAACATCGATGTCAACGTAAGTATTGGTTCCATTTTTTCCATTTATCAACGCGCAAATCCCTCGCAAAAACCAGGACTCAACGATTGTTTGCAGTCAGGTGATAAACAAGTGGCAGCCGGATATGTTTTTTACGGAAGTTCCACCATGTTGGTTTATACCACCGGTCAAGGCGTAAATGGATTTACCCTCGATGATTCCCTTCAAGAATTTTGTTTGTCCC
>JBIKIM010000054.1:0-6618 GCA_044361605.1 Bacteroidia bacterium
CAATCAACATAATTGGAATTTCGGTAATAAACTAATCATTATCACAAGAAATAATGGATTTGTTACGCAAAAAACCTATTCATATAAAATTGAAAATCCCTACGATACCAGTACGTTAATTGTCTATCTTGACGAATCAGATTCCACTAGAACAAGAAAATACCATCTCGATTTGGGTTTGGAGGGACAGGAGTATACACAAATCTGTGATTTAGAACAGTTTCCGGTCTACACGCGTTCAACGTTTAATGGGGTGGCCATAACTTTAAAAACTGTTAATAAAATAGAGTTAGAGAAAGATTTTTGGACCAAATAAAAGGTGCTATTTGATAGTTCATTATTTGACGAAAATACCGCTTCAATGGACTTGGGGATTTGCAAAAAATGCAAATCAAAAAGAAACGATTACGGAAAATCCGTAATCGTTTTTTAGGTAATCAAGTGTAATTGTAAATCTATTAAATTATGCGCCTAATGCGGCATTGATTTTATCGAAATCGGGCAATTCGCCTGCATTCTCCAATACTTCGGCGTGGATTACAACACCTTCGGAATTGATCACAAAGGCGGCTCTTTTAGAAACACCTTTAAGTCCTAAAATCCAATTTTCATAAATCGCGCCGTAACTGCGGCTCACGTCTTTATTAAAATCAGAAAGCAAGGTAAAATTCAGTTTTTGGTCTTCCTTAAACTTCGCCAACGTAAACGGCAAATCTACAGATACCGCTAAAACAGTTGCGTTGTCGTTTTCGTACAAATGAATGGCGTCTCTTACGGTACACAACTGGGTGGTGCATACTCCGGTAAATGCTGCAGGAAAGAAATGCAGGATTACATTTTTTCCTTGAAAATCGCTTAATGCCACTTCCTTCGTTTCGGAAGAAATCAATTTAAAATCGGGCGCTTTGTCCCCAACTTGGATAGTCATAGACTTAAAAACAATTAAAAGCCCGAAATGATTTCAATAGCAACTTCATTTTTCCGATTCACCACATCCCAAGGCGCATTGTATCCCATAAACATAAAACTTCCTTTGGTTTGTATGTTGTTTTCGAGCAGCACTTTTTCAAGCGCGGCACAATGCAATTTTATTTTTTCATCGGAAGAAAAACCGCCGTAGGTTATAACGGCTAGCACCTTGGCAGACTCCTCCACGATGGAAACATCGGCAGAATTAGGCTCGGGAAGTTGACTTTTGGAGTACGATTTGGGCATAACGAAATACATCGACGCGCTGTCTCCCATTTCCATTACAACTGGAGCTGTCATGGCTATTTTCTGTTGTGTTTTATTTCCCCCGAAAATATATCCCGCAATGGTCCGAAAACCGTTACTCCCTGACTTCTCGTAAGACCTGTTCGATAGCGATGTTTTAGCCACGAGCATTTGCGGATATTGTCGAATTTGCACCTCTCCGTAGGAACGCAAAACGGTAAATTGTGGGGTTTCGATATCTTTCGATTTGAACGCGTATGCAACAAAAGCAAGTGCGGTAATTAACAATAAACCCAAGGCTATTCCCATTTTTCTTCTCATTATATAAGGTAAACATATTTACCTTCAAATAGTTCCCGTTATCGGACTTAGGGTGTAATTTACTCGTTCGTTGGAGCCTTATGGCAATTGGTATGTATTTTTTTGCATTGCTGGTATGCACACAACTCCCAACCCTTCCAATAGATTTGTACAAACACCTCTTTTACCCAATTACCTTAAACGGCCCTATGAAACGATTGCAAGCCTCACTCCTATTCGGAATGTTTCTTTTGGGAAGCATTTTGACGTTCCACGCGTGTAAAACACAAGACGTTTATCCAACCCTAGCGTTGCGTGTTGCGTCGGAAAAACTTGACAGCGACAGCGCCCAAACCGAGATATTTGCCGTTCTTAACGCGGCGGTTACGTACGATGTGGTGGTACCCATAAAGCTCAGCGGCAACGCAAGCTTGCAAGTCGATTACGCGATTTCAGCAACTTCAATTCGCATACCTGCGGGCTCCGATACGGGCAGAATTACCGTAACCAGTATTACCAACACCGATACCACAACCCGATTTATTATTGCCGAAATAGGCGATGTTGAAAATGTTATCCAAACCGGATTTAATCTCATTCGCATAGAACTGGTTAATAGTCAGAGCGACCGCGACGGCGATGGGGTACCCGATATCCTCGATGTGTGTCCAGATGTAGCCGGTTCTTCACAAAACAACGGTTGTCCATGGTTGGGATTGCTAATCAATGAAGTGCACTACGACCCTGCCTCCGATATTAAAGGCGATGCGAATGGCGATGGCATCAGAGATGCCTTAGCCGATGAATTTGCCGAATTATTCAATTCCAATCCCGATATTGACCTCAGCGGCTATACCCTTTCGGATGCGACCCAAGTGCGTCATACCTTCCCTTCTGGCACTTTATTGGCATCAAAGAAGTCTATCGTAGTATTTGGTGGTGGAACTCCAAAAGGCACCTTCGGAGGTGCACTTGTTCAAGTCGCCAGCGAAGGGCAATTGAATTTGAATAACGCGGGTGATTTATTGACATTAAAAGACGCTCAAGGCAATAAAATCGCGGAGTTTAACATAAACGGATTGTCTGGAAACCCCGATGAATCTTACACGCGAAGTCCTGACATCAAAGGCGATTTCAAACAACACAGTACCATTCTCGAATCAAATGGCGCCTTGTTTTCACCCGGCACTCAAATAAACGGCAATCCGTTTTAACCCCCATGCTAGGTCCCATAATTTCACTGCTGGTCATTTTAATTGCGGGCAAATTGCTCTTGAGCCAATTCAATCCGCAAGCGGTTTTACTGATAGCAGGATTGGGCATGTTGGTGGCGGCGTTTTTGATTTCCCCCGATCAATTAGAGCTCAAACAAGATACGGGCAGTTCTTTTTTCGATTTTTTCGCATTAGTAAAAGAAGCGTTTTCAAAAACCAATGCCGGTGTAGGATTAATGATTATGGCTATCGGCGGTTTTGTGGCGTATATGGACCATATTGGCGCTTCCGATACCTTGGTATTTGTGGCGATGAAGCCCTTGCATTTGTTCAAGAAAAATCCTTATGTATTGGCCAGCATGGTGATTCCAATTTCTCAAATCTTATTTATCGCCATACCTTCAGCTGCAGGATTGAGCTTATTGCTCATGGCATCATTGTTCAAAATCCTCGTACAACTCGGCGTAAGTCGCATCGCGGCGGCTGCGGTAATTACAGCGAGTACTACGTTTGGGATTGGTCCTGCGTGTGCCACTACAGCTAGCAGCATGGCTATATTAAATTGGGACGCCGTTTTTTACTTCTTAAACTATCAAATTCCATTGGTATGGCCCTTGAGTTTGTCGATGATGATTAGTTTTTATGTGGTGAATCGGTATTTCGACCGTAAAAACAAACTATCTGATTCGGGGAGTGCCACTTCCCTTCTCGAAAGGCCCAAAGCGCCTTTTATTTATGCAATTTTACCCATCCTGCCTATTGCATTGCTGATAATCTTTTCTGAGATGCTCGAGATTTTCAAACAACCCATCCACATTGACACGACCACCGTTATGTTTGTGAGCTTGTTTATCGCGCTCCTTTTTGAGGGAATTCGATACCGCACGATCAAACCGGTGATGAATTCGATGCAGGTGTTTTTTGATGGGATGGGAAACATCTTTAAATCGGTCATTACCTTAATTATCGCGGCGGAACTATTCGCACAAGGTTTAATTGCACTCGGTTTTATTGATGGTTTGTTAGAGCTAGCGGCCTCTTTGGGCTTGCATGTATCCTTGGTAGGTTTAGGACTAACGATTATGATTTTCTTAGCGGCGGTGCTAATGGGAAGCGGTAACGCGGCCTTCTTTTCGTTTGGTCCATTGGTGCCCAATATTGCCACGCAATTGGGTGTGGCCACCCCCTATTTGTTGTTGCCTATGCAATTAGCAGCCTCTATGGGTAGAACCATATCACCCGTATCGGGGGTACTGGTGGCCTCTGCTGGGATTGCGGGAATTAGCCCTATGGACATCGCTAAGCGCAACTTCATTCCTATTGTAACAGCCCTAATTATCATGATGCTTTCACATTTCTACTTATAACCATGCTCACACTCATTAAAAACGCTCAGGTTTTCACACCCCAATTTATCGGAAAGCAAGACTTATTGGTGGCGCAGGGTCGAATCGCGGCTATGTCGACCTCTTTAGATTTCAACATCCGAGATCTTGAAACGATAGACCTTCAAGGGGCCTATCTAACCCCAGGATTAATAGATCAGCATATCCATATTGTTGGAGCGGGAGGCAAAGATGGTTTTTTATCTATGACGCCCGAAATTCAGGCCTCTGAATTAATTGCATGCGGAACGACTACGGCGGTAGGCCTCTTGGGCACCGATGGTACCGCTAAAAACATCAGGGCCTTGTATGCAAAAGTACAGTCGCTGCGCCAAGAAGGATTGAGTGCATATATGTACTCCGGATATTACGGCCTAGACACCCTAACAATCACAGAAAGTATCCAAAGCGATATGGTCTTTATAGAACCGGTACTTGGCTTTAAAATTGCTATCAGTGATATACGTTCTTCCTATCCAACTGCTTTAGAATTGGTAAGAAAACTACGGGAAGTACGTGTAGGTGGTTTATTGAGTAATAAAAAAGGCATTATGCATGTGCATTTAGGAAATCTCCCCACCCAAATGGATGTATTATTTGAGTTGGTTCGTGATTTTCAATTCCCAATCGCGCATATCTCACCCACCCATGTAGGGCGCACCCAAGCTTTATTTGATCAAGCTATTGAATTTGCGCTATTGGGCGGAAGTATCGATATAACCACAGGTGCATCTAAGTATACCGACCCGCACCAATCGGTATTGTATGCCTTGGAAAAGAACGTGCCCATCGACCTTCTTACGTTTAGTAGCGACGGTCATGCTGGTCTCTCCCCGAGCTTACAGGCCGGAGCCAATCAATTCGTAAAGGCCCCATTTGATCAAAACTTACACGAAGTCATTCAACTGATTAAAACAGGGTCCGTTTCTGCAGCGCACGCGTTCCAATTAATCACGAGCAATCCCGCCGATAATTTGGGACTTAAAACAAAAGGAAGAATCGGCATTGGCATGGATGCCGACTTGTGTGTTTTCGATTCGGAATGGGGGTTACAGCGCGTAATCGCTAACGGAAATAGCGTAATGAAAGACGGAAAGGTTTTAATTGGATCTGTATTTGCATAGGCCTATGAAAAATTACATCACCCTAATCGTATCTGTTTGCACCCTTTTTGCTCCGCTTTTTGGGCAAGACAATCCGGAACAAGAACGTTACGAAATGGGACGTGGCTTGCGATTTGACGCGCCTTCAGGGGCACAATACCGAATCTCTGGATATTTACAACCTTTTGTAGAAAGCAAGCAACTGCTAAAATCCGAACCCCCCTCGGAAACCCGTTTTCGGATGCGAAGAATCCGATTGCGATTGGAGGGCACGGCTGCAAATCCCAAATTCAGCTACCGCCTGCAAGCCGATTTAAGTGGAACCGGGGAAGAACTCGATGGAAATAGCAATTTCCTTTTGGATGCATTTGTGCGTTATGACCTTAATAAAAACATCAATATAAGTTTCGGACAAAGGGCTACGTTTACCGATAATCGAGAATTATTCATGAACTCCAACAGCCTTCAATTGGTGGAACGAAGTCGGTTAACCTCAGCCTTTGCAACCATACGTGAATTTGGACTGTTTGCTGATGGAACTTATAGATTGGGTGGCTCTCAATATATCAAACCCTATTTGGTTGTGAGTAACGGGGATGGTGGTAATGTTTGGGATCGCGATCGCGGTGGACTCAAATTAGGAGGTCGATTGGATTATTTGCCCTTGGGCTTATTTACGCGCTTTGGGCAATTCAACCAAGTAGATGTGATTCGAGAATTAACCCCCAAATTGGTTATTGGAGTCACCTACAGTTATAATCAAGGAATGAGCAGCAGGCGCGGGCGAGAAAGTGGAGCCATTCTGTACTTGGATAACAACAACCGAGAAATGTTACCCGATTTTGCCAAAATTGGCATTGACTTTTTATTCAAATATCGGGGATTTTCTATGATAGGAGAATACGTAAAAACCCGCGCGTATGTGCCCGAAGGCATCGCACAGAGGGTCCGCGTAGATGGTTCTACCAGCAGCAGTTTTGATGTTAACGGCATCCAAGACATTCCTAATTATATCAAAGGTCGCATGATGCTCGGCACGGGTTACAACCTACAAATGGGCTACCTATTCAAGAATAAAGTTTCCCTTGATGCCCGTTATACCCACATTAAGTCTGATGCCCATTCCTTCCTCAATAATGGCACCTTTTATAATCGCCCGAATTATTACACGTTAGGTCTAAGTAAAATGTTGGGACGCAACTATGGAACTAAAATCCAAGCCGATGTTACCTATGTCGCCAATAAAGGAGGCATCAATAACAGCAAAGGCCTCCCAATAAGTGGCAATGAACTATTGACACGATTTATAATATCTTACGCTTTCTAAAATGAGGAACTGCTATTTTTCTACCCTCCTTTGGCTTTGTATCTTCTTTTTTCTGGAAGGATGCAGCCCACAAT
>JBIKIM010000055.1:0-6516 GCA_044361605.1 Bacteroidia bacterium
CTCATCTAATATTAAGAAATTCGGCGCTGCCATCAAAATCGTTAACAGGTACAACCGGCGGCGCTCCCCTCCGCTTAATTTCACCACAAAATCATGTTGCTTGTCATAACTAAAACCAAACTGCAATAACAGATGGGAAGCCGTTAGCTTATTTCCATTTGAAAGCGGAATCCAATCGGCAATATCACGCACCACATCAATCACTTTTTTAGACTCATCGACTTGAATACCTTGTTGAGAATAATATCCAATTTTAAGAGTTTCACCCCTAACAATTTTTCCAGAATCTGGCTCGTCCAAGCCCATCATCAAATTCAACAAGGTCGATTTGCCGACACCATTAGGACCTATTATGCCCACCTTTTCACCGCGTTTAAACGCATAAGTAAACCCTTTTACAATCGACAACTCTCCGTACGACTTTCCTACATTGTGCAGTTCCATGATTTTAGTACCCATGCGCTCTATGCGAACATCCATGCGAACTTCTAACTTGGCCCGTTGGCTTTTCAACTTGGCATCGAGTTGGGAAAATGCTTCGGTACGACTCTTGCTTTTAGTACCGCGGGCTTTAGGCATTCTGCGTACCCACTCGAGTTCCTTTCTGTATAAATTCCGATCTTTATCCAACTCACTTTGCAACTGAATTTCTCTTGCCGCTTTGCTTTCTATATAATAGGAGAAGTTTCCCTGATATTGGTGCAAATCGCCATTGTCAATTTCAATAATGCGATCACACACCCGATCTAAAAAATACCGGTCGTGGGTAATCAGTAATAAGGTCAACTCGCGTTGTGCTAAAAATTGCTCCAACCATTCAATCATGTCTAAATCCAAATGGTTGGTGGGCTCATCTAAAAGCAAAAAATCAGCCCCTGAAAGAATTACCTTTGCCAAGGCAATTCGCTTTTTTTGTCCCCCAGAAAGCGTAGAGGCCTTTTGGTGATACCGGTCAATTTTCAGCTTTGCCAGAACTTGCTTCACTTTGGCTTCATAATCCCACGCATCTAAAGCCGTCATTTCTTCACTCGAATAATTCAGCCGCTCCAAAAGATCCATATTTTCGGGATCCAATTGAAGGGCATCTAATATTTCATTATACTGACGCATCGCACGTGTAATTTCATGATCGTCGAATAAGATGTTTTCTAAAACCGTTAGTTCCTCATCAACATCGGTGTCTTGTGAAAGGTAGGCATATCGAATGTCCTTTCTGATAATGGCCTTTCCTTCATTGGCATTCTCTTTACCCACGATGATACTAAACAAGGTTGATTTACCCTGTCCGTTTCCTGCCACTAATGCTACTTTTTCACCTTGTTGAATTCCGAAGGTTACATTCTTCAAGACCGGTTTATCGTGCCAAGTTTTTGATACTTGATCTACAGATAGAAAATTCATTCCCACAAAAGTACGCCCAAACAGAGGCGTCGCTCCCTTAAATCCAATAAATACTACCTTTGTTTTATGAAAATCGAAATTTGGTCAGATATCATGTGCCCGTTTTGTTATATCGGAAAGAAACATCTCGAAGAAGCCCTAGCGCGTTTGCCCTACGGCGATCAAGTCGAAATAATTTGGCGCAGTTTTGAACTAAATCCAAATATTTCATACATCCCCGGTAAATCGGTAACCCAATACCTGTGCGAAATTAAAAATATGTCGCTCGAAGATGTGACTCGAATGCAAGATCAATTAACCCAACAAGGAAAAGAATTGGGCATCGATTTTCAATTTGATAAAGCCCCAATCAGCAATTCCCATAATGCCCATAAACTCATCCATGTAGCACAAAAACAAGGCAAAGCCAATGCCTTGAAAGAAGAACTTTTCCGACGGTATTTTAGCGAAGGCACCAACATCGAAGACACCAAAACACTAAGAGAAATCGCAGAACAACTAAGCATAGACCTTGGTCCGTGGAATAACGCACCATTCGAATCTGAAGTTCTTGAAGAAGAGGTTAAACAAGACATTTACAATGCCTACCAAGTAGGGGCTCGTGGGGTTCCCTTTTTTGTAATCAACGAAGCCTATTCGCTAAGTGGCGCACATGGAGCAGATACGCTTTACAAAGTAATCGAAACCGCCCGTATAAAAACGAATTCATAAATTTATACCATTTAACCCATAAGACCATAACCATCAAAACAGTAAAATTAAACCATGTTTTCCGAATACATCCTCCAGCTACCCGAAGAACGCCAACAAGCAATGTTGACTATAATTCAAACACTTCAAACCCATTTACCAGAAGGATTTACGCCTCAAATTCAGTATAACATGCCCTCCTTTGTTGTGCCTCATAGCATTTATCCATCGGGCTATCATTGTAATCCGAAAGAACCTCTGCCGTTTATCAGTATAGCTTCACAAAAAAGCTTTATAGCCCTCCATCACATGGGCTTATACAGTTCACCCGATTTATTAGAATGGTTTGTAAACGAATATCCCAAACATAGTAAATACGCCTTAGATATGGGAAAAGGTTGTATCCGTTTCAAAAAAATGCATGATATCCCGTATAACCTCTTGTCAGAGCTATTCACCAAATTGACACCCGCCGAGTGGATTGAAAACTACGAAAAACAACTTGGAAAACAGAAATTATAAAAAAAGTTATATAAGTTAGAAATTGTTATATCCGAACGAATAAGAATAAATTGTTATAATCAAATACTATCGTAATATCGAAAGATGGAACGATTAAGACTCTTGAAAAACTTTCAGCGTGCACCTCTTGTTGGCCTTGTCATCTGTATTACATTGTTTTCTTGCCAAAACAAAAGACGCATTTCTTATGATCAAATTTCAAAACTCGATTTTGAAGAAAGTCTTAAAATAATTGACCGCGAGAAAGATCCCGTGAATTGGGTTCAATTAGTCGAAAAAAAGATATCCAATTTCAAAAACGACAGCACTCGAATTTCCCAAACAAATAGGGCTGTTGAATACATAAACAAACGGAGCTTAGCTGAAAACAACCCTGTAGGTAAAAATGCGTACGAACGCATCAAAAGTTATCAATTTATAACCCTAGGAAAAATTGATTCGGCCATTTACTATGCCCAAAAAGCGCGTTTGAGTGCGACATTAGACGACTCTATCAATTCAATGATGACCTATCAATGTTTGGGCGTGGCCTATTATTATCAAAATCAAAACTCCGACAGTACCCGTAAATATTGGCAAAAAGGATACAAAGAAGCCGTTTTAAGCAAAAACAACCTAATGATAGAACTTTTTGCGACCAATTTAGGCAGCTTCTATTATAATAACGGCAATACCCGAAATGCCCGAAACTTATTCTTGATTGCTAGCGAAGCAAGTTTGAAAATCAAACGACCGAGTGCAATACTCATCAACAATATCATTTGCACGTTGATGGACGAATCGGAATTTAATCAAGCAGATGCTTTTTGGATCAAACACCAAAACATTCTTAAAGAAGATTTAATTTCTTATAATGGGCAACTTTACCTTCTAAACCGTGTAAGATTGCTAAATGTCTTAAAGCGAAATAAAGAAGCCAATAAACTTTTAGCCACATTGAAGACCCCAAAACTGCACAAAACCCTGTATAAAGAGTTTGCTACGGTATCTTTAATGTCTCAAGTTGCCGATGGTAGTTTCCAAGGCTTTGGCGATTCATTTTTAAAATCTATTATCCAAGAACATACGGTTTATTTTGCATACAATTTGAATAACACGCTCAGAGAGCAAATCAACCATCCTGAAATAAAAACATTTCTAAGCGAAATCAACCAATATTGCTCAGACACGAGCCGATTAATCGGTTTAAGTAAAACCTACCAATCGGGTATATATGCATTACTTGCCCACTATAACGAACGAACAAATCCTGCCAAAGCCCTACAGTTATATAAAAACGCAATTAGAACAAAAAATGAATCGATTACAGAACAAAATCAAAATCAAAATCGCACCATTGAGGAACTCCAACAATTGGAAAACTTATTCGCTGAAATCCGAAACAAAGAGGAAATAATTTCCGCACAAAACAAACAGCAAAGAGTCACCTTGAGCCTATTTGGATTTGTAATCGTTATTGTAGTTTTAGGGATTTGGATTACCCGGAATAACCTAAAAATAAAAAACATAAAACAGAAACAATTGGAAACGGAACAACGAGCGCTTAAAAAGGAAAATGAATTGAGCAATCGGATAGTTGAATACTCCAAAAGCATGATAGAGCGGAACGAAAAAATCAAAAAAGAAATTTTGAATACCATTGAAACCGCACCGAATAAGTTTAAAATTGGCGTAACCCAAATATTTAAAGACTTTCAGTTCAATAACCCAATTTCCGAAGAAGAGAATCCTAAAATCGCCAATCAGATTATTCAGGAAAAAGACGATTGGAATGTGCAATTCCCAGGTTTTAATGATTTAAATAAAACCGAACAACGGGTTTTGGCATTAACAATGGAACTCTACCGACCCAAAGAAGTGGCCAACGTATTAGGGGTTTCCACCCAATATGTGCGCAATGTTAAAACCCGATTAAAATTAAAATTGAATTTGCCCGATAATTGGGGCGCCTAAACAATAATTATTGGTAAATTTAGGTTTGCAAAACCCCAGGATGAAAAGGCGCTACAGGCGCATGTTCCGCCGCCTCAATTCCCATTGAAATCCACTTACGCGTATCCAAGGGATTGATAATGGCATCTACCCATAACCTCGAAGCCGCAAACTCGGGCTTCGTGCCGCTTTCATACTTGTTTTTAATGCGATTCAACAATTCATTCTCTGCCGCTTCAGTGATTTCTTCCCCTTTGCCCTTTAGCCTAGATACTTCAATCTGTAACAAGGTCTTTGCTGCTTGATCTCCGCCCATCACCGCTATTTTAGCCGATGGCCACGCCACTATCAACCTCGGGTCATAGGCCTTGCCACACATCGCATAGTTACCCGCCCCATAGCTATTGCCTAAAATTACCGTAAACTTAGGTACCGTACTATTGCTCATAGCCATTACCATCTTGGCCCCATCTTTTATAATTCCGCCGTGTTCACTGCGACTGCCAACCATAAATCCAGTTACATCCTGTAAAAAGACCAAAGGCACCTTTTTTTGGTTACAATTCATAATGAAACGCGCCGCCTTATCCGCACTGTCGGAATAGATAACCCCTCCAAACTGCATTTCTCCCTTTGCGTTCTTAACAATTTCGCGGTTATTCGCCACGATCCCAACCGCCCAACCCTCTATGCGGGCATATCCACATAAAATCGTACGACCGTAATCTTCCTTATACTCCTCAAACACGCTATCATCAACCAAACGTTCAATGATTTCTCTGGTTTCATAAGGTTTAGCCCTATCCGCTGGTAAAATTCCGAAAATATCAGACTCTTTTTTCTTAGGAAGCTTCGCTTCAACCCGACTAAATCCCGCGGTTTCAAAACTCCCTAATTTATCCATTAAAAACTTGATCCGATCCAAACACGATTCATCGTCCGGAAACTTATCGTCTATAACGCCCGAAATCTCTGTTTGTGTGAACGCACCGCCTAAGGTTTCGTTATCGATCGTTTCCCCAATAGCCGCTTTTACCAAGTACGAACCCGCCAAAAATATACTTCCATTGCGCTCCACAATAAGCGCTTCGTCGCTCATTATAGGCAAATACGCCCCGCCCGCAACGCACGAACCCATTACCGCTGCAATTTGCGTTACGCCCATCGCACTCATTTTGGCATTGTTGCGAAACATGCGACCAAAATGCTCTTTATCGGCAAAAATTTCATCTTGCATCGGTAAAAAAACCCCCGCACTATCAACCAAATATATAATGGGTAAGCGATTCTCCATCGCCACCTCCTGCGCTCTTAAATTCTTCTTACCCGTAATCGGAAACCAAGCACCCGCCTTAACCGTAGCGTCGTTAGCCACAATTACGCACTGCCGACCCGATACGTATCCAATACCTGCCACAACACCTCCGCCTACACATCCGCCATACTCTTCGTATTGTTCATAGCCCGCAAAAGCGCCAATTTCAATAAATTCAGTGCCACGATCACGCAAATAATCCACCCGCTCCCGAGCCAAAAGTTTGCCTTTTTCCTTTTGCTTAGCAGCCGCTTTCTCTCCGCCACCCTTAAAAATAATATCTAATTTCGCCTTTACCGAATCCCACAATTGCTTGTTTACGTCTTCGTTTTTATTAAAATCTAAATTCTGCTTCGCCATGCTGCTCAAAATTACAGCCGACAAGTCAATTATCCCAAGTAAATTTTATTCTCTCGGAGGAAACCGGTCACGGCGCCGTTTTACCTTTATGTATTGGGCATTCTCTAAAACCAACAGGGCTTCCGTTACATATTCCTTCTGAATGCGCTCTAAAATCCAAGGTTTTACGACCATTACCGCATCCCCTACCTTTAAGGAATCGATATCCCTCGTAAAATAAAATCGGGTAGGATAAGCCCTTTTCTCAAATGATTTAACATAAAAATAGGTATCACTTCCAAAATCGTCTTCCACAA
>JBIKIM010000105.1:0-5068 GCA_044361605.1 Bacteroidia bacterium
CGTTAGATGCCTTACCATGCGTGATCGCATTTTTAACAAATTCTTGCAGCAAGCGAAATACATGTAGTTTTACCGCTGTTGAATACGCTTGATTTTTAGGCTCACAATCGAAAGAAAAATCCAATCCGCTGGCCAAGGCCCAAGGTCGTATATTTTCATTTAAGAGTTCGTAAATATTCACTTGATCTACCCAAACGGGATAGATCCCTAGGGCATAATGCTTAATATCCTCAGAAATTCGCCTAAGAATCTCTGAGTAGTCTCGGCTAGAAATAACGCGATCTCGGAACATCGATAAAGACATCGATAATCGATTTAGTATATCGTCGTGTAATTCACTGGCAATGCGCTGTCGTTCTTTTTCGCGCACCTCAAATCCAATTGCTCGGGCCTCTTTTTGTAATTGTGCATGGGTGAGATTCAGATAAATCCGCCTTTTTTGTTCTTGAACGGTATAAATGGCTATACCCAGAGCTATGACTAGAATTTCAAAAAACAGAAACCAAATTGTGCCAAAAACGTACCGATTAAAGTCCAATTCCTCCAAGACCACAGTTTGGTAGATGTATACAAAAAAGTTCAGGCCCGAAAACAAGATAACAAAAGTCAAATAGGTAACCTTTGCCGTCTTTTGATAGTGTTGATAGGGCAAATAAACTTGAATGATTAACAATACTAAAACCAAAATCCGCACCAATAGAATCAACTCCTTTTCGAATCCTTCGTGAATATTTTGACCCGTTATAAAGTTATAACAGCTAATAAATAGCATCACTACCAACCAAAAATCCCAAAAGATCTTAATATACCGAAGTCGTTTCTCTTGCTCATAATGCAATAAACTGAAGGCATTCATGGCATACAATCCTAAAAAAGCCAATGAAACGCGTATGGTACTGTACACCCCTTCTAAATCTACCGAAAAGTAGTACTTTAGGTGTCCTGAACTCATGAAGAAATAAGAAAAGTATACAAATATCCAAAGTCCCAAGAAAAAATATTGCCGATTTCTACTGTAAACGGTGAGTATTACAATCAATATGAGATAGACCAGAATTAAACCATAAATGAAACCAAATTTTTGCTCAATGGTATACCAATATTCTGTATAAACAGCTGGATCGTGGAGGTTAATCAAAAATTGGGGTCTATTGCCGGGTCGGGAGTAATAGACCACGAAGGTATAAGGTGTTTTTGCTTTGAATTTAAAATACGTGTGGCAGTTCCGATTGCGATGAGTCCATTGTTCAATTGGCATTTCATCCCCAAACTGCAAGATTTTATGCGGTTTTTTGGAATCCTTTTCAAACGCAAAAATTTTGAGGTAATTAATTTGATAATCGGGTATTTCAAGGATTTTAGTGGTTTGAATATCGAAGGCGGGAATTTCATATATCAACCAGTGGTGGTGGCTGTTTTCATTATATTGATTTAATTCAAGATTTCCCCTTTTGAGGGAATCATATAACTGCAGCGCAGTTATTGCTTGTATTTCCGTTTTTGTTGGAAACAAGGCATTCCTTTGGGGGTGCATGACGGCCTCTAAGGGACTAAAGAGCCAGAAAGCCAATAAAAAAATCGCCCATTTAACGACCCACATACATTATTTGCGCCTCCTTACCTGCTTCAGTAACTTCTTTTAAAAACCGCCATCCTTTTTGAACGGGACTATCAATCTCTTCAAAAACAGCTCCATAATAATCCGTATAAATTTCAATATCGGCACTCAGCACTTTAAATGGTGAACCTAGGATGGTACCTTCAATTTGATTTACAATGCGCAATTCCCAATCAAGATTGGAAGTAAAATCGAGACATAAATGCAGTTTTTGTGGATTGGGGCGCCTGTGTAAACCCAATAAATATTCTTTAAAAACGCGGTATACCCATAACTTAAAAACCGGTTCAAAGTGATTGGCTTCGGGTTCGTTGATTTCTATTAACGCTTCAAACTCAAAATATCCATATCGATCAAGTTCTCGCTGCAGGATGTTTTTCAACGTTAACTGTTCAAGGTAAGGGGGATATAAGGAATAGGAATAATCGCGAAGCGATTGGAGCGTGGCTTTGGACTCCGCTTCAATTCGGTTATAATCTAATAATTCGTGGTTAGATTCATTGGCGAGATTTGTCACCCTAGTAATTACATCAAGGTGTAGGTCTTGAACCATTCGTTTTCGTTCGTTTTCAACCGAAAGGATCTGACGCGTACCCAGCTCGATTTCCAACTGCAAGTTTTCTAAATTCAGAGCAATACTATTATTGAACTCACCCAATATTTGTTCGGCGATGAAACTAGCCAAAACAATATAATAAACGAGAATTGCCGTATCTATAAACAAAGACTGATTCGATGAAAAATCCAACAGGAGTGTACTCCAATAAACCATAGAAAGCGGTATACCTAAAATAATCAATAGTTTAAATGACCAAGAAAATCCATTAACAAATCGAAATATGTTGATATAACTATAAACCCATAAGGCCAACAGCAGCGTTATTTGAAAGAGGTTTACCCATTCTGACGAAGTTATTATAAACGAGGCGGACAAAACCAATAACCCAATAAACCAAGGGCCAATTGGTACTGCAAAAAACAGTCGCTGAGTAGGTTTTAGTTTATGTAGGTAGTTTAACAATACAAGAAGCATACCTATATTGAGATAGAGAACGAATGTGGCCAAATCTATACCTGACATTTGCTTATAAAAAGGGACCTGAATCTGTTTAAGGGCTAGCGTATACAAAGCAATTACAGTAAATCCACTAAACAGGTAGAGCAAATCAATTTTGGCTATTACGGCCATTATGGATGAAAATGCAAAGAGGAAGGCCAAGCCTCCTATAAAAAGGGAACCGAGAAAAAAATAGGTGTCGTAAGCGCTAAAGTACTGAAAGATATCATTAAAAAACCTCGCGTGCAGGAGCCCATTTCCTGTTATTCCTTTTATGTTGTACCCGTGTAAAGAATCTGTATGGGTTCTTAGCAAATCATCGGGGATTTTAATTAGAGCAATTGAATTGCTGAGGTACTCGATTTTTTCGAATTTATACAATCGGTCACCAGCCGCACTGCGTAAAACAAAGGAATCGGCGTGCTGCAGCTTCCCAAGAATAATAACATGGGTATTTTGGGGCACAAAAATCGTTTGATTATGGGTGATTTTATTCGTTGAGGCTGTTAAGACCTCGATTAGAAAGATTACCAAAACAACCCCAAATCCCATCCACAAGCGCATATCCCAAAGGTATCTATTTGATATTAAAATCGATGGCAATGCGCATTAATTCATTGGAACTATTAATTTCAAGTTTTCGGAAAATATTCTTTTTGTGGGTCTCAAAAGTATATACGCTTATATGCATACGGTTGGCACATTCTTTCGAAGACACGCCCGATAACAATACCTGTAGCACTTCAGACTCGCGTTTGGTGAGTGATTGTATGGATTCGTATACTATTTCCATACGGCGCTTCAGCTTTTCATCGGATGGAATTTCGGGGTAGCAGACAAATTGGTCGTGATTGGTATTGAGCAGCACAGATGTTAAAACACGAGCGGGAACTTCTTTTGATAAACACGCATAAAAGCCAAATTTCTCGGCCTGAAATGCTAAATATTTGTCAACGTAGGAAGAGAATAAAACCCATTTATACAATTTGGCATTCGGAACTTGATTTCGAATATCGAGGCCATTTTCATTATTGCCCAGATGGGCATCAATTATAACCACATCAGGTGGTGTAGGCGCTTGATTTAGAAATGTTACTAAAGCTTTAGGGTCTTGAAACACGTCAGCGACTTCAATAGCATCTGTTTTTTCCAAAATCAATCGCAATCCTTCAAGTACCACTTGATGATCATCACAAACGACTACTTTAATCTTCCTCATTTTTAGTGCCGTAACATTATTCAATTATACACGCAAAACGATAGCTAAACATACCTAATTTTTGGTATTGAAAGAAACGATCAGGAATTTGTTTCAATGCTAATAAAAACAACAATATACCAATAATTGGGTATTAACTTAATTGCTTCACACATAAATACCGAATTATAGGTATATAACATATCCGGCTCTTGGAAGATATTTGTGAAATATGTCCGGCACACCAACAAATTTCGAAGAATTCCAAGTGTGGGTTTCTGAACAACAAAGTGAAATAAAAGTATTGGTTAGTTCTTTCCGTAGCGAAATCGAAGAGGTTATTCAAGAAATGAAACGTGAAATCGACGAAAAATTCGATAAGGTATCTGATGAAATTTTGGTGGGCAAAACGGAAATAACCACTACTATTTCTAATTATCTAGATGAGATAAAAAGCGATAGGGAAGATTTCAAAGGGCGCATCGATGACTATGTAAAGGACGGAGAATCCAAACTAGAAAATATTGAATTACTCTTCACTAAAAGTGAAGAAATACATGAGAACATAAACGAACAGCAAAAAGAGGTATCACTTAAACTAGAGGATGTAATAATCAATCAAAAAAACAGCGAAGAATTGTTTAAAGAAATAGAGACACTTAAAGAAAACGCAGTAAATGAAAAAGAATTGATTGAAGGAATCCATGAAAAAAGCAAAGAAATAGAACAAGAAATTCGTGAGTTATTGCAAGAGACCAAAACCCATGAGCAAGCTACCGAGGATAGTTTACAAAAAACCAAAGAAATAGAATCGAAGAGTACCGACTTATTGGGTGAAATTACAGAAAAAGATAAATCCGCAGGTGAATACCTTGATTCAATTGAGAAAAAAGAAAATGAATCCCAAGCCCGATTAGACGCAATTACCGAAAATCAAGAAAAATCCGAAGAACTTCTCGAGTCTACCAGAGAACACGAAAAAACCACGTCAAATTTGTTGACATCCGTTGAAAAAATGGAAGATGAATGTGAAACGCGCCTTGGTTCCGTAAGGAAAATTGAAGAAGATGCTCACGATTCTTATGAACATATCCTGAAACACGAAACCGATGCTCATGATCACCTCACGATAATCATTAACCACGAAACCGAATCTAATAATAATTTAAATCTCACGATTCAGCATGAGCATGAT
>JBIKIM010000057.1:0-6423 GCA_044361605.1 Bacteroidia bacterium
AATTCCTCCATACGGCGTGGATTGTCTACACCTGGTAATTCAACACTGATGCGACCTCCATCAACCTCTTGTACAATTGGCTGCGTTACATTGGCTTGGTTGATACGTTTCTCAACAACCGATTTAACATTCGAAACGGCTGTTTTGATACTTTCTCTCAAATAATTAACCACTTCAAGATCATCGCTTTCAGCCTTTATTTGAGAATCATTACCTTTCACAAATAAAACCGATAATTTACGGTCTTTGGCCAAGCCCTTAAATGCACTGGCAAAGGCCTCAACATATTCTGTTCCTTTGTCGCGTGTTTCTATATTGGCCTTCTCAAGCGCTTTAATCAAATCAGCATCACTAGGGTCGTTCGCCAAAACCTTGATTATAGCGTCTTTTTCTACTTCCAATATTACGTTCATACCACCACGTAAATCAAGACCTAGGTTGATTTCGCGTTGCTTACATTCGTAATACGTGTAGGACACCATCCCAAGGAAGCTGTAGTAATCCTTGTTGCCTAAACTGTCGATGTATCGACGGTAAATGTCTTTTTCGTTCGCTCCATTTCGGGCGGATTTCTTTTTAGCAAACTCCATGGCTTCCTTTTCAAAGCTCTTTGCTTGAAAGGTAAAAGAAAGTTGAAACAGGGATGCCAACGCCAAAACGATGGAGAAAACTACGAGTGATTTATTGCTTTTCATCAGAATTCGATTCTCGGTTAAATAATTATAGGGTCGCGAAATTACATAAAAAAACATTGAAACACATTACCCATATATGCTTCCGCTTAATTTTTCCAAATTTTCGAGCCAAATTCGGGGATCATGGTCCATACATTTAAAATGTTTTTGCGGACATTCAGAAAATCCAAGCTTAGAACAGGGCCTGCACGACAAGCCTTCAACCTCCATTGAAATGATAGTCCCCCCCGAACTTTTTATGGGAGACTGCATGCCCAATTTGGGACTTGTATTGCCCCAGATCCATAATATATTCACGCCCAATGCGGCACCTATGTGAGCCAAACCCGTATCCCCCGAGATGAGTACCGCTGCATTTTTAACCACCCATGCAGATTGTCCTAAGGTTAATTTTCCGCACAGATTGATAAACCGACCTGGAAATTCCCTTTCCAAGGATTCTGCCATTTGGGTGTCGGCTCCCCCACCCAACAATACAAAAGGGACTTCATGTTTGGTCTCTTTAAAAAACCTTATATATGTTTTTAAGGGTATTTGTTTGGTTGCAAAGGAACCTCCCAAAGCCAAGGCGTAATAAGGTTTGGGAAGTTGGTTAAAACCGCTGGACAGGATTTTGTCTTCCTCAAATTCTTTTATTCCAAAAAAATCAAGTCCCTGACGGTCGTCTTCAATTCCCAAAACCCGCAACATATCGGCATAACGCTCCACTATTGGAGTGATCTTCAAGGGTGCTTTTTTTAAGGCCACCAAAAGCAATTTGCGAAAATTCTGCTTATCTAAGGTTATGGATGGACAATCCCATCGAAACATTTTGACTTGAAGCGATCTGAGATTGTTATGCAAATCCAATATCACATCGTAGGAAGTTTGCTTCCATGTTTTTGAATCCTGCGGAACACCCCATATGAGTATGTTTTCGATATACGGATTTCCTTCCCACACAAAAGAAAATTCTTTTTTAGTGAGTACATCAATTTTCGAATTGGGGAATTTGTTTTTCAAATTTCGCAACACGGGACTGCATAAAACAATATCGCCAATTGAACTAAACCGTATAATGAGAATGTGCTTCAACGGATTATTGATTTCGGCGGTCCTGTAAAAATTGTTCAAATACTTCCAATGGCATTGCATTGAGGGTATTAGTGGTTAATAAACCGCCTTTTTTAGCGGCCAAAGCACCAAAATACATATCGTGATACCCTTGTTTTTCGTGAGCGTCGGGATTAATACTAATGAGCACTCCCTTCCTTTGTGCATAAGGCAACCAGGTCCAATCGATATCTAAGCGGTAAGGATGTGCGTTGAGCTCGATGCAAACGCCGTTGGCGGCGCAGGCATCGATGATATACGCATGATCAATCGGATATCCATTTCGAAGCAATAATAAACGTCCAGTGGGGTGTCCTAGAATCGTGGTGTAGGGATTTTCAATGGCCTTCACCAGTCGCAAATGTGCCTTTTCTTGGTCCATGTTCAAACCCGAATGTATCGAAGCCACTACAAAGTCCAATTTGGATAAAATCTCATTCTCATAATCTAAGGAACCATCGGATAAGATATCACTTTCAACGCCTTTGAAAATTTTAAATGGCGTTAATTCTTCATTAAGGGCATCAATTTCATCCATTTGTTGGAGCAGCCGCTCCGGTTTCAGACCACCGGCATAGGCGGCGCTTTGAGAATGGTCACAAATTCCTAAATATTCAAATTTTTGACTCTTGGCATATTCAGCCATCTCACGCAAGGTATTCAACCCATCGCTGTAATTGGTATGGTTGTGTAATACCCCTTTTAATTGCCAAAACTCCACAAACCCCTCTCGCGGAAAGTTGGTATTGAGTTCTTCCTCGCCTTCCCTTTGTTCTGGGGGAATCCAAGGAAAACCTTTAACTCCGTAATACTGGGTTTCGTTGGAAAACGAATCGCTACGCGCATAATTTAACTGGGTTAAATGCGAGGCGCTTCCGGTAGTTTCAAACCATTCTCTTTCGTAAGAATCGGCATCGGTACAGAGCAAAAGCACCGGATATTGTGCGTTCAGCGTAGCGGTAATTTCCCCATCGTTATATTCAGAAGGAATGTTTTGTGAATCGCAAAAAGTAAGCACTTCATCGGGATCCACATCACAAATAATTTCAATTTGTTCTAATACCGTAGCCCCTCTTCTGAATGCCCCGGTGAACGCAATTTGTGCTTCGGGAAACTCTTTTTTGAAGGCTTCAAGAAAGACCGTTGCCGGCTGCCAAAGACGGGCATAATGCCACTTCCCTTGGGCCATTAACGAAAATTCGATACTGCGTACAATTTCTGCTTGTGTCTTAATTCCAAAGCCTTTAACCTCAACCAATCTATTTTGCCTGCAGGCGTCTAATAGGTCTCCCACCGTTTCAATTTGAAGGGTATTCCATATTACGGCCACCTTTTTCGGACCGAGTCCTTTAATCTGCAATATTTCAACGATACCGGGCGGCGTAACCGCCATCAGGGCATCGAGGGCTGCCATGGATCCGCGGGTGCTAATTTCTCTGATGCTCTCCACCACGCTTTTCCCTACACCTGGAACCGCCAATAGGTCGGCATCGCTCATCAAGTGATAGGGTTCTTTGATTTTTTTCAGATTGAATGCGGCCGAGGCATATCCGCGAATTTTAAACGGATTCTCGTTATGCAGTTCTGCAATTTTCGCATACACGTTTAATTTCCCCAGTATTCCGGCATTATCCATCATGGCGCTTGTCTGGTTTCGGAAAAAATCACCGTAGCTATTTCAAGAAACTCAACGGCCTGGTCGATATCAACCATGATAACCGTATTTGGGTCTTCCGTACGCAGGTAAATAACATTAATCGGACTGCTGTCTTTTTCTTTTTTGAGGACTTCTAGACCCAATATCTCATACTTTCTTCCTTGGTATTCGATGGGCAATTCGGCCGCATCAAAATCTCCCCGAAAAAAATAACGATAAAAACCATTACCTGTGGCGGAGTCATAGGTATTATACTTTTGTGTAAACGCATCATTGGGCAACGGGGAGGGATCCCAACGCGTTTTTTTGAATATATCAATAAAAGCAAACGCCTTCGCTGACTTTGGGGAGCCAATTACTAGAGTGTCGCCAACGGAAATAGAAACTTCTTCTTCTTCTTCTGGTGGGGCCATTTCCAATTTAGTATCTTGGGCGGCTACAGGAACGATGTATCCTAAGAATAGCCCAACTAGACAAAGGGTCTTGAACACGAGTTTTAAAACAAGCATAATGTAAAGTTACGCAAAAAAAATCTACGTCTTAAAGACATAAGTTGAATTTGCGAAATCCGCAAATCTTTTATGCGTTTAAGATATCGCCTATTGAATTGTCGTAGGTTTGCTTGAAGGTATTGAGCGTACCCCAATGCATTCCATTGACTTCAATTTCGCTATCTGTAACCGTTCCTACATGCAACGCTGGGACGTTAAAGTCCTGAGCTAGGGCCATTATTTCGGCTGCATTTTGAGCAGGAACCGATACAATTACGCGGCTTTGATTTTCACCAAACAATGCAGCATCTAAGCGCAATTCGCCAGGCGTGCATACATCAAATCCTAAATTACCGGCCATAGCACTTTCCAAACACGCAATGAAAAATCCACCTTCTGAGATATCGTGCACGCTTTGAACTATTTGTTTTTGGCTCAGCGCTTCGAGTAAATGGTGTAATTGTAGCTCTTCGTTTAAATCAAAATCAGGACAGTTAGACAGGGCGATATGGAGCACTTTAGCGGTATATTGAGAACTACCAATATCGTTCTTCGGGCTTCCCAAGAGAATAATGGCGTCGCCGGACGCTTTGAAGTTCAAACTCATTACGTGCGCCGGATTTTCAATTATACCTACCATTCCGATAGTGGGGGTTGGATAAACGGCTTGTCCGTTGGTGTTTTGATTGTAAAAACTCACGTTACCTCCGGTTACTGGCGTATCGAATGCCCTACAGGCAATACCCATGCCTTCAATCGCCGATTTGAATTGAAAATATACGTCTTCACTATACGGATTTCCAAAATTTAGGCAATTGGTAATGGCCGTAGGCACACCCCCGCTGCAGCGAATGTTACGAGCGGCTTCAGCAACGGCAATTTGGGTGCCCTTATTCGGATCCGCATGCACATACCGGCTGTTACAATCGACGGTTAAGGCCAAGCTTTTATTGGTGCCTTTAATCTTAACGACCGAGGCATCGCTGGGTAAATTGGTCGATTGGTTTACCGTTCCGACCATTGAATCGTATTGCTGGTAGACCCAACGTTTGCTAGCTATATTAGGAAGAGCGGCTATTTGCAAGGCAAAGTCACGCGCTTCGGCTAACGAAATATCATTGATATTATGGATGTCAAAGGCTTCAATTTCCTTCAGGTATTCGGGTTCTTTCCAAGTACGGTTATAAACGGGAGCGCCGCCGCCTAGCACTAAAGATTCAGCGGGGATATCGGCTTCGAGTAAGCCATTCATGAAATAGCGAACGTGTTTGGTATCGGTCACTTCGCCTATATGCGCAAAGGTGAGATCCCATTTCTTGAAAATATCTTGTGCGATGGATTCCTTGCCTTTTTCAACGATTACGAGCATACGTTCTTGACTTTCGCTGAGTAAAAGCTCCCATCCTTTCATATCGGATTGTCGCATGGGTACTTTATCTAAATGGATATCCATACCCACATCGGTTTTAGCACTCATTTCACTCGTACTGCAGGTAATTCCAGCGGCACCCATATCTTGCATTCCAACAACAACATTGGCGGCGATTAAGTCCATACTTGCCTCTAAAATTAATTTCTCCCAGAAAGGATCACCTACTTGTACGCTTGGAAGGTCATTAATTGAATCTTCAGACATGTCTTTGCTGGCAAATGCAGCTCCGTGTATACCGTCTTTACCCGTGGCAGAACCAAAAATAAACACGGGATTGCCTGGACTTCCTGCACCTGCTGAAATACTTTTACCTACTTCAACGATGCCCACGCTCATGGCATTAACCAATATATTTTGTTCGTAACAATCGTCGAAATACACTTCGCCTCCAACGGTTGGGATACCAAAAGCATTGCCGTAATCACCGATTCCTTTTACGACCCCTTTAACGAGCCATTTGGTTCTATCGGTATGTATGTTTCCAAATCGCAGCGAGTTTAACTGCGCGATAGGTCTCGCACCCATGGAAAAGATATCTCGATTGATACCTCCAACACCGGTAGCGGCTCCTTGATACGGTTCAATGGCGCTTGGGTGATTATGGCTTTCTATTTTAAAGCAACAGGCCAACCCGTCACCGATATCAACAAGCCCTGCATTCTCCTCTCCTGCTTCTGCTAACATTTTACTGCCTTCTTTGGGCAATTTTTTTAGCCAAACTATGGAGTTTTTATAACTACAATGCTCGCTCCACATAACGGAGAAGATGGACAGTTCTGTAAAGTTGGGTTCGCGGTTAAGAATTTCGCAGATCTTATGATATTCTTCTTCTAAAAGACCGAGCTGTTTGGCTTGTTCCAAAAGGTGGTGGTTCATCTCCACAAATTTAAGAACTTCCGCAGGGAAATAAGGAAAAAAGTTTAACCCGTATTAAGGAATAACCCAAATGGGGTTGCAAGATGAATAACGGTGAAAGGGTTAAAAAGCCGTAATTAACGGAACAACAATACGACGTTGTTGTAAGAGGACCTGCGCACACGATCGCCTACTTTTTGT
>JBIKIM010000058.1:0-6212 GCA_044361605.1 Bacteroidia bacterium
AGGCATTAAACCGAAAGATTTAAAAACCAATTCTACCGAAGAATAGCCCACCTCTTGAATGGCTACCATTATTTGAATTTGGTTGTGTACGAATCCGAATTAAAACTCAGCATCCCTTCCTAAAAGAGAATCAATACTCGGATTTGATGGTGTACCATTCCGAATTAAATCGCGACACGCCTTGTCTTACGACTGAATAATCCCCGTTATCGAAGTATAGAATTTCCCCTGGTAGTCTGAAAATGAATCCCGCATTCTTTGTGGGTTTGCAAATCCTTCCTGCTCATTCAACCAATAACAAAGTAATTCGCTTTTTACAAATACGTCATGCGACTTTCTGAAATCTAAAGACTTTTCAAAGAGGTCCAAAAAACTCCCAAAACTCGATACTTTAGGCTCTGATGCCACCCGTAAACAATTCATTGAAGACGTTTTAAACGGATCTGTAAAGGCCCTTTGGTTCTTCATTTCCGACAATACCCGTAGGGCCCAAAATTTACTTGATAGGGTTAAAAGCGAAAAGTCACGCATTACGATATCGCGCAAACGCTCTTCGTTGCTATACCGATAGGCCGGTATATACTGGCGCCACCGTTTAAGTTTCGTTTCTAATCCTGTGGATTCAAAAACCGGTAACAAATAAGGTTTCAATAGTGGAGGTAAAATGGTATCAAGCAATTCCATTGCAAACTGCGCATCATCGGCCCCAGACGCTTCCCCAGTCATAAAACCCTCAATTACCCGCATTTCCTCGGCACTATATCGCCACGATAACAGGGTAAATAACTTCTTGATGAAAATATCCCGACTCTTCTGTAAGGAAACATATAAATAGTATTCCGACTCGGTTTCCCCTCGAAGATCTGCGATACTCAGATCCAACCACACCAAGGATTCCCCAATATTCATTAACATGACATTGAACTTGGTTTGCATACCCGCAGGCATGTCTGAAGCATCCATTTTCCCTGTAAAACGCTTTAATATTTCTGGTTTTAACAATAATGGAGCCGCATCTGTCATTTCTACTATTTGACTAATTTGGGCTATTTCGGTGGGAAGTTCCCGAACAGCTGATAGTTGTTTTTCAAAATTGGAATGGTATAAGCGCCTAATGGCCTCGTTCGCATCTATGGTGATTGGCTCATTTTCCGGGGCTTCATGCGCCGCTTCTTCTTGGGGCTTAACCGGACCATTCGAACGCTGTTCAATGGCTATGTCTTTTAAGTAATTCGACAAACGCACCGTATACAATTTGGAAACAACGAATACCCGGCTAACCCAAAAAACAGACACCACTGCAATTAACATCACGATTAAAACCAGAAAATCAAGGCTGTCTACTTTCGGGTAATTCTGAGATATCAGCAATACCAACAAGGCAGCCCCTATGGTGGCAATTTGCCCCACGATCCCTTCTAGCGCCGTTTGTAATCCTAATTTTTCCTCTGGCTTGGCTACTTGTAACATTATTCGGTTTGCGGGTACTTCAACCGTACGCCGGACCACCCGCTCGAACCATTTTAAACTAATAATAAACACAATTATAGACGCCAATGGCATGTGAGCTGCAAAGTGCAGAATGCCAATGCCAACGGAAACACTTAACATAACGATCGCAAATACACGCAACGATTTTTGAGTGCCTAACTGCCTAATTATGGACGCTGAAAATAAGGAACCCATCAGCTCTCCCACTTTTACAATAGCAAAAAATACCGAAACCACTTCCGAATTGCTCATGTTATTCAATCGAGCAATGGTACGTACCGATATAATATAGGTATAATCGACCCAATAAATCATAGCAACAGAGATACTGGTCGCTATAATAACCCATTTAAAGAACGGTGACCTCCAAAGGGTTTTTAACTCGACTTTATTCTGTAGCGAATAGGTGGATTGGCTGCCTTTAATTTTTATAAATCCAATTACCGTGAGCCGCGCTAATGGCAAAATAGCAATGCCTCCTACAAAAAACAAGGAAGGCGCGCTGCCCAATAAATCCACCCATAAAGGAGCAGAAATAAAAGCCAACATAGCCGCTAGGGTTTCCGCAATTCCCAACTTAGCAACCCACTTCTTTCCTTGGGTAACGCCCAAAACTTGAAAACAACTGGTGGCAATATTCAAGGCAAATACGGCACTAAACGGAATTACAAAGGCAAAACTCAATACCCCGATACCCCATTTTGCTGCTTCATTTTGCGCATAGGTATTCAATAAATACAAGACAATTAACCAAACTGCAAATAAGAATGTTAATATAAAATGGGCCTTGGCTGCCCCATAATCTTTCTGAATTCGTTGGAATCCCTTTATCAATAAAACACCGCCTAAACCCGAAGCCAAATAGGCATAGGGTACGTCTTTTATATCAACAACGGAGAGCATCGAGGCATAGGCCGCCACAAAGAAAAACGCACTGGCCAAGCCCGTAAAAAAAGACTGGGCAAACAGGCGTTTTAAAAGCCATACTTTCTGACTTTCTAAATCACCAAAAAATCGATTTAACAACGACGCCATTAGAATTTAAAATTCAATGCCAAATCGATGGTTCTACCCATTTGAGGAATCAGGCTGCTCTGCGAACCGCTTGCTGAACGGATACCAGGAGCAAAATACAACGCATTGAGCAGGTTCCGGCCTATTAATTGGATAGACGTATTGGGCTTAATATGGTATCTTAAGGTTGCATTAATAAGTTGATAACCCGGGATTACCTGCATGTCTGAGGCATTGGCAATCGTTGTTCCAAGTCCGGTATATTTATTCCCAACCAAATTAGTAGCCACATACACATACGCCTTTTTCTTAAAGAACCACCAACCCAAACCCGCAAAAACGGTAAAATCGGCTATTTGGGCTGTCTTCAATAATGAATCCTTTCCTCCAAATCCTTGTCCCAACAAATGCAACCGAGAATAATTGTACGTGGCATTCATATTGAACTCTATATTCGAAGTCACTTTCCACTTACTAACCAATTGCGATCCTGTTACTCGGGTTTCTGAATTTTCTAAATTCGCATATTGGTCTTTACCATTTACTTTCAACGTCGTTAACAAATTCGTATACCGGCTGTGGTAAGCCACCGCCTCTACCGTTAATAAATTTCCCAAAAATGATTTAAACACACTGAATTCAATATTTTTAACTTTTTCAGGGGCCAATACATCTGGACGGATACGACTTACACTCGTCGAGAATTTTACAAAACTAGGAAAGGCAAAAATGGCTTCGGAATAAATGGCTTTGAACACCCAATTCCCCGGATAATAAACCAAACTAGCCCGCGGATTGAATTGGCTGTAACCGGCGGATTGACTTTCGGCAACCACGTTTTTATCCCAACGACCTCCTAAGGATATATTTAAGAATTTCTGTGGATTGGAGTACGAGTAATTTACAAAAGCTCCCAAATCAAACATGGCTGGATTATTACCTCCAGGCTCGGTAGCTACCGTACCCGCCAAAATTGCATTATTACTGGTAGACGTAGTAAGGTAATTCGATTGAAAAACACCGTTGCGCACCTCTGCGCCAAATAAAATATCGTTACGGTCATTAATCACAAACTGCGCCCTGAATTCATCTCTAAACTGTTTGCACTGCTGATAATACGAAATCCGACCCCAAGAAGGATTGGCACCCGCGATAAAATCAGCAAACCCTAAATTTCCTTGCGCAAAACCCCTAAACGTAGTAAGACGTGAATTCTTTCCAAAATCAGAAATACGATAATAGGCCGTGTTGTAAAAAAACCAACGATCGCCCAATTTCTTGGTATACCGACTCGAAATAAATTGTTGCCGCGCCTCCCAATTCGTATACAAAGAATTCACCGCGAAAAAGCGGTCCACATAATCTGGGGAAGCTCCTTCGTCTCGTTCCGAAAGTTGCGCCTGCAACACCAAATCACCTAGCGTAACCTTAACCCCCAAATATTGTCCCGTACTTTTATCCGTAAACAAACGTGGATCAATTCCTTTTTGGGTAAAACCAGGCACATTAGGGATCGTATTGTAAAACTGTTGATCCTTTTGGGAAATCTCATCTAGAGCCAATTTCGTAGGTAGAATCTGCGTAGAATCGGCATTGTACGTGTAATATTTCCCAGATGGGTCACGGGTATTTAATAAACTGTCCCAAAAACGACTGTTCCCAGCTGTTCTCTTGGTGGTCATTCGGTTGGCATAATGATTTTTACCAAAATCCGATTCTGTCCACTTACCATCCCAATCGCTAAATCCACTCAAGTCGTTTTCATCAGAGGTATGGTATTTCCCAAATAACTGCATTACAATGCCATTTTTGAGTTTTACCGCTCCGTCCATCTCTAAAGCTTGGGTGTTATTAGAACCTGAATTTATGCGACCCTCTAAGGTGTATTGGGTCTTTTGGGTTTCTTCAAATGCATTTTTCTTACCATCGAATAAATCAGCTCCATCTTTAGTAACCACGTTGATTACCCCAGAAAACGCGTTTGCCCCGTATAAGGAAGAGGCCGGTCCGTAAATCATCTCTACACGTTTGATTGATTGCACAGGCAACTGCTTGCCCATATAGGCAAATTGGGTATACATTTCATTGTCCTCTACTCCGTCAAACACAATCATGGTTTTATCGTTCATATTGGCAGAACGATACCCCCGTTGATTGAATGATTTATCAACCAAGCCACCCGTTTTGGCCACGTCAACACCGGGCAAATCGTCTAAAATTTCATCCAAAGACTTATACCCTCTATTTAAAATATCTTCCGCTGTGATAACAAAAATAGTGGCCGGTGCCAATTCTAGTTTTTCGGCCTTTTTAGAAACCGACATAATCATATTGGTTTTCATCTGGGCTCTCACGTATTCCAACTGACGCTTAAAACGTATCGGATCCTCAATTTCCGCCTCGTAATTGTCTTTCCGCTCTAAAATCTCGCGAATGGCACTATTGCCCAAGTTTACTGAATCAATAGCCAAATAGGACTTAGCCAAGTAACTCAAGGCCACTATTTTCGAAGCCGATGAATACCCATTGGTTTCTATGCAGGCATTAATCCCCGCAATACTTTCCTCAAAACGACCCAGTTGATAGTCATCCATGAGCATCCGTAACCTACCATCACAATCCTGAGCCTTTGCCGTTTGAAAGGTTCCCAAGAGAAAAATACCCGTTAAAATTTTTAAGCCTAATTTCATTTGACCAAGCTATTAAAGAGTTCGTTTGAGGATAATAAACTAAATACCACCCGTTTGTCTTCACTATAAGTGATGATTCCCTGTTTCGTTGGAACCCACACAAATCCAAAAATCCATGCATTATGAACATCCAGTCGCACCAACTCTGATGCATACCGATTTTCTAAGAAATCCGATAATTTTATCAATTTAACAGTATGATCGAAACTAGATGTAATTAAAGAAGATTCTCCGTTCAACGATTCTACCCAACGCACTTTAGATATAGCCGATAAATGAACCCGCGGATAATCTGTCGAGTTTTCGGCAAAATGCGTCGCATTTTTTCCAACGCTTCCTAAAATCAATTTCCCTGAATACGTACCCACGATATATTGCTTTCCGTCGGGACTCATACTAGCCGTAGTGGCAATACCAACCATTTGAACCTCTGATACAGGCGCTTTACCTATATCGGCTAAGCTTTTAAAGGTTTGTATTTTGTTGTCTTTTACCCATACGCAGGTTTTACTTTCCGACACATCAAAGGCCGTTACATTGGCATACCGCAACACAGTAGGACTCGTTTGCCAATTGGCAATATTATATAAGGTTCCACTACCCGAAATAAATAAGGACTTATCGTATGCTGTCATTTGCGTACGACCGTTTACGGGTCCCAAGCTTATAATATTACGCTCGAAACTTACCTTATTGTCGTTTATTTGATACGAGGCCAATTGTCCGTCTGCAAACAATATAAGCACGCGACCCTTGGTTTCGGGCACTAAGTACAATCCCGCCACAGGCTTGGTCAGTCGCGTTTGAAAACTTGGCACCAATTTACTATTCACTAATTGTGAACCGTGTAATACAAATTGATCGTCGATACTTACCAAATCCCCATTCGTTTCATTGTAAGAAACCATTCGCACGGAAGCTTTGTGTGAGGTCAATTCATTTTGTTGTTTAAGCGCTTTTTTCCAATTCAAATACAACGCGTTTAAAACACTGTTTTTAGATTCTGATCCGCTGTAT
>JBIKIM010000059.1:0-6209 GCA_044361605.1 Bacteroidia bacterium
GCCCGCTTTCATGGGTCAAGCCCTAAGAGGTGAAGATTTAACGGTATTCGGTGATGGCAGCCAAACGCGTAGCTTTTGTTACGTAGATGATTTAGTGGAAGGCATCTATCGATTGTTGCTGAGCGACTGTTCAGATCCCGTAAATGTGGGAAATCCGATGGAAATAACCATAAAGCAATTTGCCGATGAGATTATTAAGTTAACGGGAACCGATCAAAAGGTGGTTTATAAGGCCTTGCCGATGGATGACCCCAAACAACGTCAGCCGAATATAGAAAAAGCCCGCAGCATTTTAGGTTGGGAACCTCGCTACACGAGGGAAGAAGGCCTAAAAATAACGTGGGAATACTTCAAAAGTTTACCGAAGGAACGTCTTTACGAAGAGGCGCACCACAGAGATTTTAAAGGTTAAACGGTTTTTAAAGCCAACTGTCCACAAGCCGCGTCAATATCTTTGCCGCGGCTTCTTCGTATATTAACGATTAGCTTCTGCTTCGAAAGTCCTTCAGAAAAGGCTTCCAAACGGCTCGTTGGTTGAAAGCTCGCGGTTGAAATGGGATTGTATTCGATTAAATTGATTTTACACGGGAATTTTCTTGCGAAAATGGCCAAGGCCTTTTCGGCTTCGATCGTGTCATTAACACCGGCAATAACGGCGTATTCTAAGGTGGGGCGGATGCCTGTTTTTTCGTACCAATAGGATAGGGCTTCGGACAAATCCTCTAAGGGATTGGAATCGTTAATCGGCATGATTTCCGAGCGTTTACTATTGGTTGCTGCGTGTAAGCTTAAGGCCAAATGTGTTTTAACGCCGTCATCGGCCAATTTATAAATCATTTTGGTAATACCAGCGGTAGACAATGTGATACGGCTTGGACTCATGGCCATGCCGTCTGTCGCGGTAATGCGGTCAACACTTTTGAGCACTTCTTGATAATTCAGCAGGGGTTCGCCCATCCCCATATACACGATATTATCGAGTTTTTGGTCGAAGTGTTTCAATGAGAGTTCGTTAATGAGAACCACTTGGTCGACCATCTCATAGGCCTTGAGGTTGCGTTCGCGTTTCATGGAACCGGTGGCGCAAAATTTACAATCCAAGCTGCAGCCCACTTGGCTACTGATACAAGCCGTGGTGCGTGTTTTGGTGGGTATGAGTACGCCTTCAACTTTGTAATTATCAGAGAGTTGAAATACCACTTTGATGGTCCCGTCTGATGAATATTGGGCCGTTAAAATTTGTGTTTGGGCAAAGACAAAAATGTCGGAAAGCTTTTTGCGGAGCTCGTGCGACAGGTTGCTCATTTCATCAAAAGACCGGGCGTGTTTTTGCCAAAGCCATTGCCAAATTTGTTTGGCCCGAAAGGCAGGTTCGCCAGACTCGGTGAGTTTTGCGGTGATTTCTGCGAGACTTAGTTCACGGATATCCATTGAATCGATAAAGGGGTGGTTATAGATTTGTTTTTTGGGGGAAGTCGTGAACGGCTTCCCCCAAAAAGACAAGGGTTTATTTTTTGCGGAAGTAGATGCTTATGGGTACCCCATTAAAGTCAAATTCATCGCGTAATTTGTTTTCTAGGAAGCGGGTATAGCTTTCGGCAACATATTGGGGGAGGTTACAATAGAAAGCGAAGGCCATACGTTTACTCGGAAGTTGATTAACAAATTTGATTTTAACGAATTTTCCTTTTTTACTTGGTGGCGGTGTATTTTCCATAATAGGGAGCAAATAATCGTTGAGTTTGCGCGTGGGTATGCGGTTGCTTAACGATTCGTGAACCTTACTGATGGTTTCAACGGCTTGAAAGATACGTTGCTTATTAAGGGCAGAAATGTAGAGAACGGGAACATCGGTAAAGGGAGCCGTACGATTTTCAATATGGGCCGAGAATTCCTTGGCGGTATTGGTTTCCTTTTCGAGAAGGTCCCACTTGTTAACAAGAATTACCACCCCTTTTCCAAGTCGATGGGCCATCCAGAATAAGTTAATATCCTGCGATTCCATGCCTTGCGTTGCATCAAGTACGATAACCACAACATCGGCATTTTCGAGGGCGCGGAGGGAACGCATAACGGAGTAAAACTCAATATTTTCATGAACTTTACTTTTTTTACGTACGCCCGCCGTATCCACAAGGATCATTTCTTTACCGAATGAATTGTAATAGGTATCGATACTGTCGCGGGTGGTACCTGCGATTTCGGTAACGATATTTCGCTCTTTACCGAGTAGGGCGTTGATTAAGGAGCTTTTGCCCACGTTAGGTCGGCCTACAATTGCAACGCGAGGTAGATCGGGTCTGTCGTTAACGGGTTCTTGAACTTCTTTAAGATATTCGGCAACTTTATCGAGGAGTTCCCCTGTACCTGAGCCATTAGCGGAAGAAACTTCAAAAAGTTCTTCAAATCCGAGGGCGTAGAAGGAAGGCGCTTGAAGTCGGAGGTTATCGTTATCAACTTTATTAACGCACAGAACGACTTGTTTTTTGGAGCGGTGCAACAGGCTGGCAAATTCTTCGTCTAGGGGATGAATGTCGGCGATAACATCAACCATGAAAATAAGCACAGTGGCTTCTTCGATGGCTATATGGACTTGTTCGCGAATAGCGGCTTCAAATTGGTCTTCGGAGTGTGTTACAAAACCACCGGTATCGATAACGGTAAATTCGACGCCATTCCAGTCGCTGCGGCCATAATGGCGGTCGCGCGTTACACCGCTGAAATCATCAACGATGGCTTTACGTTCACCGGTTAGGCGGTTGAACAGGGTACTTTTTCCAACGTTGGGTCTACCAACGATGGCTACAATGCGACTCATCCTGCAAAGATAACCACAAAGTGGATAAAACGGGGATAAAGCATATATGTTATAGCATGTGACATAAAAAACACGACGTGTGGGGGCGACATGGCTTGATATTGGGTGGAAAGCACACTAAAAGTGGTATTTTTGTTTGATTATAATAGCTATTCGCTTTTTTAAAAGGTAATAGATTGCTTTTTGGCTTTTCTTAGTAAGTGTGACTAGGGATGGCGGAGCCGTATAATTAAGTGTTCAAAAATGTGTAATTTCGGAAATTAAATGGGTTTAAAATTGAATATTCTCCAAAAAATATCGGGCCTAATGGTATTGTTGGTCTGGGCCGGATGCGGAACGCAAAAAGACCGCGTATTTTTCAATGGATTGGAGGCAGGAATGGTTTTGGATTCCGTGTATTGGAACGAGGCGAAAATTCGTAAGGGAGATCAAATATCTATAAATATAGCGAGCTTAAATCCTGCAATTGATCAAATAATCAATACCGCCAGCTCAATTTCAGGCCAAGGCGGAGATGCGGGGTATTTTGTTTCTGAAAAGGGGTTTATTTTCTTACCTCGCGTAGGAAATTTACGGGTAGATGGTATGACCTACGCGCAGCTCACGGATACCTTGCAAACCTTATTTTCTGAATACACCAAATCACCAATTGTATCAGTGCGCTTGGTGAATTTTAAGATTATTGTATTAGGAGAAGTTAGAACACAAGGGGTCTTAAGGTTTTCGACGCCCAATGTTGACATTTACCATGCCATTGGTATGGCAGGTGGATTGACAGATTTTGGTAAAGGAAGTCGGGTCTTGTTAATACGTCAAACAGATTCTTCTCGTATTGTGCATCGGTTGGATTTGTCGGATCCCGCAATTATAGGCTCAAACGTTTACCAATTGCAGTCTGGCGATCTTCTTTATGTGGAAGCCAATTCTGCCAAACAGACCACAACAAGCATAACCTGGCAGTTTATCCCCATTATTACAAGTGGTATGTCATTACTAACCACGTTGTTATTTCTAATTCCCCGTAACTAAAACAAAAAATGGACGTTAAGTCAACCTCCAATAGTAAAAACAAACCCAAGGAAAATCCGGCATTCCATCCGTATGAGATAATCAGAAAGGTGATTTTGCCGTTTTGGCCTGTTTACTTGATATGTCTTACGATTGCATTTTTGATTTCAAAATTCAAGCTGCAATCAGAGATGCCTATTTTTGAGGTGGGAGCTAAAGTGGTATTGCATCAGGACAATGACGTAGATAAAGTAATGATGCAGGAGTTGGGAATTAAAGAACCACAAAATTCAATTGAAAACGAAATTCAAATTTTAAAGTCGACCCGTGTTTCGACTGAAGTGACTAAGCGCTTGGGCGCCTATACCCGAATTATACAAATTGGCGATATTTCTAAAGCTGCCATGCCTTTTACCTATCCAATAAGATTTAAGGCAGTAATGGAAGATTCGATAAAACCGTTTAACATTATTTATAGGTTTGATGAAGCAAACCAAAAAATTATTATAGAGAACCGGTCTTATTCCTTGGTGTCCCAAAAAGTGCTAATTCAAGAACAGATATTTCAAATGACCGTTGACGCAGATCGTTTGGATGTCATAAATATGAATAACGATTATTCTCTACAAGTTCTAGATATACCAACTTCGGCACAGCTCATTTCTGATGGTTTGAACGCCAGTAAGGTGGGTGAAAATACGTCTATTCTTTCTGTTAGTTTTCAAGATTTAGTGGTGAGTAACGCAGAAATGATCGTAAATGAGGCCTTAGATATTTATAGCGCGTTGTCGGTGGCGGAGAAAAGAAAGTCACAACAATATTCTCTAGACTTTATTGAAAATCGCTTAAAAATAATCAATGATGAGCTAGAGGGAGTAGAGGGAGAAATAGAATTTTTCAAGGTGAATAATGGATTTGTTGATGTAGGGAGTCAAGCCCAAACATTCCTTTTAGATGTTAAGGCCACAGATAGCAAGATTGCAGAAATAGATTTACAACTATCTATTTTGACAGATATTGAAAACTACATAAGGGGGAAATGGTCTTCCCAAAATATATTGCCTTCTACGCTAGGTATTCCTGAGCCTCGCTTGGGCGCTATGTTGCTTGAACTTTATAAAATGGAAACGACCTTATCGGAGCGTAAGAAAATTTCAGGTCGCAGGGATGAGGTAATCATTAACTTAGAAGAGGAAATCTTTCGAACAAAAACAAATTTGTTCGAAGTAATTAAAAATACGCGTTTAAGTCTGAATCTATCCAAAACGACTTTTTTACGGCAGATTGATGTCAAAAGCAAGGAGCTAGAAACGATGCCTGGAAAGGAGCGTAAATTGTTAGATATTAGCCGTCAACAAGCTATCAAGAATGAGATTTTTACTTTTTTACTTAAGAAAAGAGAAGAGTCGGCAATCACATTCGCCGCAACGGTTTCGGATTCAAGAATTATTGAAAAAGCCACAGGAGGCGAACAAATTTCACCCAAGCCTAAATTAACGTACATTTTTAATTTAACGTTAGGTGCTTTTTTGCCGTTGTTATTTCTTTATTGGCGTATTTTACTTAGTCCTAAAATCCGGTTTAAAGAGGATATAGAATATTTAACCGATATGCCCATTATTGGGGAAATCATGTTCGATGAGCAAAAGCGGAATATCGTGGTTGGTCTAAAAGACAGGGGTGTTTTGTCTGAGACCCTTCGAACCTTGCGCACAAAAATCACGAATCAGTTAGGAACCAAAAAAAGCAATGTAATTTTGGTGAGCTCGAGCATACCGGGAGAGGGCAAAACTTTTCTATCGGTAAATTTGGGTGTATCATACAGCTTAACAGGCAAACGGGTTTTACTTGTTGGGGCCGATATGAGGAAACCATCCTTGCATAAACCGTTTAAAATTAACACCCGCAAAGGGTTGAGTAGTTATTTATCGGGCGCTTCCGATCTTGATGCCATTATTTATGAAACGGAATACGATAATTTATCGATCATCCCATCGGGTGTAATTCCACCCAATCCTACAGAATTGTTTGAAAATCCATTAATGAATACCCTTGTAGAAGCCCTTAAAGAACGCTTTGACATGATTATCATTGATTCGCCTCCATTGGGTTTGGTATCGGATGCGGAGTTGCTTGCAAAATATGCCGACATGAGCATATTTGTATTGCGGCAAGGAAAAACATTTAAAGATGCCGTAATGGAAGTATTGATTAGGGCTCAAGAAACGGGTTTGTTTAAGAACATGTCTTTGGTGTTTAATGGGGTTAAACCTACTGGTATCGGCAAATATGCCTACTATGGGTACGGGTACGGAGGGTATGGATACGGTGGATATGGATATGGCGGGTACGGCTATTATGGCAGTGGCGTGAAGAAGACAGG
>JBIKIM010000060.1:0-6155 GCA_044361605.1 Bacteroidia bacterium
GCGACACGCGGTTCCAATAGGCCTCGTTCAAATTCCAAAGTACCGGTTTCCCTTGTAGTAAATCTTCCCAAAAAACCAATTGAGCGCCTTTTGAGTCTACTTTTATGCTACTGAATGAGTTCTTAAGTACATGCATTACTTTTATATCACAAAGTAACACTACTTTTGAGGATAAATAATGGTTTAAAAAGATGGATAATTCTAAGTTAAAGGCATTAATAATCGACGACGAAATTTCCGGCAGAACCATGATTGAATACTATCTTAGGGAGTATGCCGGCGATATGTTCCATGAGCTTATATCGGTGGCTACGCTGCGCGAAGCGATCAGCCGTATGAAAACGTTTAACCCGGATGTGATTTTTACCGATTACGAGTTGCGCAATGAAAATGGGCTTATGATTCAATCGAATCTAACGAAAGATATTCCTGTGGTGGTGGTTAGTGCACATTCACAATATGCCTTGGAAGCGGTTCAAACCAATGTGTTCGATTATTTATTAAAACCGCTTTGTGAGGCTGAAATTCTGAGGTTAAAAAGTCGTTTAAAGAAAAAAATTACGCGCGAAATATTGGCTACTCCCCAATTAAATTTCGAAGAACATTTAATCATTAAAGATGCCGGAGAAAACATTCTTGTGGCCTACCAAGACATTGTATTCATTGAAGCTGCGGGTGCCTATTCTAAGATTGTTACGGAAACCAAAAATTTTATAGCTTCTAAAACCTTAAAGAGTATAGAATCCAAACTTCCACCCTCTTTTATACGCATTCACCGATCTTTTATCGTACCCCTCAACCAAATTGCGAGTTACTCGAGTAGTATCGTATGCCTGAAAAACGGTCAACAAATAGCGCTATCCAAAACAGGAAAAAAGTTGCTCCAGTCCTTTATTTAGTTTTCTTTTTCGTAGGGATTTTCCAACCTATCTACGCACAAGAAATTGAATACGGACGAGAAATCAATGAGCATAACGGCCTTGTGTCGAACGTATCTCGAACTACGCATACCGATGAAAACGGTACTGTTTGGGTAGGCACAGATGCCGGATTAAACGTATTTCCCAACACGAATAAAGCCCACCAAAAAATTAGCGAATTGGTTAAAAACGCGCAAATTTGGGCCATTACCCAACAAGCGAATCGCCTTTATATTGGAACCTATGATTCTGGACTTTACCTTTTTGCACTCAATTCAGGAAACTTACTCAAACATTGGAACAACTCCGTAATGCCGAATATTCGTCGCATTCGCAAAATTAACGAGGCTATTTACATCGTTCACGGAAAGGGCATTACCCAAATTTCATCTACTATCGAACGCCCCCTTTACACGATGCCTTTAATGGGATTGAAGGAAAACGATTTTCCCATGGATGTTTTTACCATTAGCGGTCGTTTACACGTTTCCTTTTTTTTCACGAAAACACCCTTCAGATTAAACCCTAATGGCCTTTGGGTACCAACTCGCTTTTTCCGAGATGATAAAGACTCTTTGAACTACAAGCAAATTCTATGCGCCAAAGAAATCGATGGAAAAACCTATATCAGTTTACATCCCAACTATTATGCCGTGTACAATCAGGGCAAATACGATGTTTATCAATTTACATTCGACCGCCGCAAAGAGCTCGCCATTTGGGACATTGATGGCATCGGACCGCACGTATATTTTGCCATTGGCAATAATACCGACGTAACCAATGGCTACTTTTGGAAACACGATCCTTCCCAAAATAAAACAATCAAATTGGGCTTACTTGATGAGCGTAAATATGCGTGGGGTGTTACCGTTGATGAGGTGCATAAAGGGGTTTGGTTTTCTACGGTTACCCATGGGGCATTTTTTCAACCCCATCGCGCGCATTGGATCAAAATACCTGGAGGTTACCACGACATGCGTATAACTCGCAATTATACCATTGCGTGGAATTCGTTTCAGGTGTATTTAAAGCATAAAAATCAAACACATTGGAGCACCTTTCCCATTTCAAGTTCAATACTCGATATCGTAGAGCATTCTGAAACCTTATATTTTATAAGTAACCACGAATTTTTGCGCTTCTCCAAAACCGACAAAAAACCTATTTTGATTGCAGCCGATTTCTATCAAAAGATGCTGATACATCAAAATAAATTGTATTTGTTTCGTTTGTTTGCTAAAACCGATTGTTTTGATTTTGAATCCCAAAAACGCGTAATTAATTTCAACCCCAAACTACATCACGTAATAAACACCGCTCAAAACGAACGTTTATTGCTGTTGCAACTCGAAAACTCGGGTTTTTTCTTGTTGGAAAACAATGTTTTGATTCCCCTAAAAAGCGATTTGAAATCCGATATAACTAAAAATCGTATTTTCTTCTGCGAAAATTACTTGGTAACCCAAGTAGGAAATAAACTACGACTTTCGCTCGTAAATCCTTTCACCAAAAAAATCAAAACCTATCAAAACATCAACCTGAATGAATTATTCCCGAATTTATCGGTTGAATGGATTAAGGGCCAAGGTTCCCATATTTGGCTCGGTAACAGTTCAAACGCGTTTCGCTTCACCATCGATAAAAAAACCCACCAAATGATCTTTGATGGGCAATTTTATTTAGGTCAATCGCCTCTAAGTTTTGAACCGGTTCAAATAGCTGATGGTTTTATCTATAAAAAAGGAAAAGGCGAAATCATTGTTATACCCATCCATAAAGCCAATATTCTTGATTTTCAGTCGCCTATTGAATTCCAATTAACAGGAACCGATTTGAACTTCAGAACTATAGCCACCAGAAGTTGGGAAGGACAAACGCTGAGCCTGTCAGCCCAATCCAATAACTATTTAATTAGCCGTTACAGCCACCAATTACTTGAAATCTGGAACACCAAGGGTTTATTAGAGCGAAAAATCATTTCACTTCAACGGCCGTATACACTTGATAATTTCCCTTTCGGACTTTATAATCTCAACGTAGGAAGTAATAATATCCAGCAACACCTATTATTTCGTATTAACCGGTCCGTTTTTTTCAACGTCGGATTTTGGTTCATCCTCCTCATTACGTTGCTGCTATTGGGTTATGTGGTTTTTAAGTACCAACGTGAAAAACTATCGCTCAATCAAAAAATAGTTAGCTTACAATTAAGTACACTAAAGGCCAATCTCAATCCCCATTTTATTTTTAATATCATGAATCTTATTCAGTCATTAATTGTAAAATCTGAAAAGGCTAAAGCCTTAAAAGCAACCAGCGATTTAGGAATTCTGAACCGACTTTTTTTAGAAACTTCAAATAAAGATCTCATTACTTTAGAAGAGGAGTTAGACTTTGCCACGAAATATATGGGCCTCGAAAAAATGCGTTTTGAGGCAGATGCCGCTATCGCGTTTGAAATTATAATTCATCCCAAAATTCAAATCCGTGAATGGTTTATCCCACCCCTTATCCTTCAACCATTGTTGGAGAACGCCCTCAAACACAGCCACTATTCCGATGAGGCTCCTCAAACAGCTATTTCTATCAAAATCACGAACTTAGAACCCCATCAGCTGCATATCAATATTAGCAATCCACTGCCAAAAATTCCCGGACAAAAACCACAAGGTACCAATTTGGGAATTTCTTTGGTAAAAGACCGACTGGCATTGCTCAATGAACGGTATCAATACGATTATCATGCATATTTTAGATCGTACCAAGATTTAAATGGACTTTTTATAGCCACGATTACGATTGAAAAACGCAATATTGCGTGGATGGCCAAAAAGGATTAAACTAAATTTTATTTTACAATCGGCTCTGTAAAATAGTTTGAAGGACATTTTCAAACAAAACCCGAATTAGTTTATAATTCGATAACATTAAAATGGTAATCCCTGCTTTATTTTGCAAGACCAAAAAACCAAAAAAAATTATGAAAAAAATCATTCTCTTTTTGTTAGTTGCTTGTGTTACGGCTTTCAGCTTTGCGCAAGTAACCACATCTTCAATTGGAGGAACTATTAGCAATAATGGTACGCCCGTAGAAGATGCCGAAATCAAATTGGTGTTAACAACCACCAATGCCAAATACAATACAACCACCCGTGCAGGTGGTGGTTTTGACATTTTCAACGTGCAAGCAGGTGGTCCTTATACCTTGAGCGTTACTGCCGGAGGATCCAAAACAGTTTCCGTTGACAACATCTTCTTGATTTTAGGAGAAAACTACAAATTAGATTTAGACTTAAGTGCCGCTGCAGAAAAGATTTCTGAAGTATCCATCAGGTCGGGTCGTAATTCTGGTACCAAAACAGGGGTTAACTTGAATCTTTCCAAAGAAGATTTGAATACCCTACCTACTATCGCTCGTTCTATCGACGATTTTACCAAATTTACGCCACAAGCCGGTGGAAATAACAGCTTTAACGGTCGCGACGGTCGTTTTAACAATATAACCATCGATGGAGCCAACTTCAACAACAATTTCGGTTTAAGTTCTAACAACCTTCCCGGTGGCGATGCTCAGCCTATTTCATTAGACGCTATCGAAGCCGTTCAGGTGAACGTGTCTCCTTACGACGTACGTCAGAGTAACTTTACCGGTGCCGGTGTAAACGCCATTACCCGCAGCGGTACAAACAAAACAGAAGGATCTGCGTACACCTTCTTCCGTAACCAAAGTTTAAATGGAACTAAAATTGGTGATGTAACGTTAGAAAACTTACCTGCCACTTCGGCTAACATTTATGGTTTCCGTTTAGGTGGTGCCTTGGTAAAAAACAAAGTGTTTTACTTTGTAAACGCGGAATATGAGAACATCTCTAAGCCAGGATTGCTTTGGAATTCTACCCAAGATGGCGTAGATCCTAAAGACCCCAACACCTCACGTGTATTGAAATCAGACCTTGAAGCCGTAAGCAATCATTTGAAGAGCAAATATGGCTACGAAACGGGTGCTTTTGAAGGCTTAGGAAATTTCAATACCCGCAATTATAAAATATTGGGTCGCATCGATTGGAACATTAACGATAAACACAAATTCAGTGCCCGTTACAACTTCGTTAAAAACAACAACGATCAAGAAACCAATGGAAACTCTGCTCCTAACCCACGTTCTGCTTCTAACAGATGGAGCAATAACGCTATGAGTTACGCAAATTCTTTGTATTCTTTTGAAAACACCGTTAGCTCAATTGCCTTGGAATTAAAAAGCAACATCAACAGCCGTATGAGTAACCAATTATTGGTTACCGGTACTCAAATTGTTGACCAACGCGGTTCTGAGAGCAATCCGTTTCCTTTCGTAGATATCAAAAAAGACAAAGATCAGTATATCTCTTTTGGTTATGAACTATTCAGCTGGAACAATAAGGTACTAAACAATACCTATTCTTTAATCGATAACTTTACCTATAACACCAAGCAACACACCCTGACTGCAGGTATTGCCTACGATCAAATGTATGTAGGTAACAACTTTATGCGCTACGGAACGAGCTACTACCGTTACGATTCATTATCACAGTTCTTAGAAGATAAACAACCTACCGTATTTGCGGCTACCTATGGCTACAACGGCAACGACAACCCCATCGCAGAAATGGGTTTTGGTCAAGCCGCAGCTTACGTTCAAGACGAATACCGCATGAACCGCCGATTGAAATTAATCGCAGGTCTTCGTATGGATGCGCCTATTTACTTAACAGATGCAGTTGCCAACCCTGGATTCAGTGCATTTAGTGACGTAAACACAACTAAGTTTAAAAATCCAGAAAACGAAGCGTTTGCCTACGATCCTTCGAAATGGCCTACGACTACGTTACTATGGTCTCCTCGCGTTGGTTTCAACTACGATGTTAAAGGCGACAAGTCTATGATAGTTCGTGGTGGTACGGGTATCTTCACTGGCCGCTTGCCATTCGTTTGGTACACCAACCAAGTGACCAATGCCTACGGTTTACAGTCTACTCTTGAGTTAACCACAAAAGCACAGCTTGACCAATATGGTATTACCCAGTTCAATCCTACTTGGAATGGTAACTACAACAAGTTCCCAACCACAGCAGCAGCATTGCCAAGTAGCGGCGGTTCTTATGCTTTAGTAGATCCAACTTTCCAATTCCCACAGGTTTGGAGAACAAGCGTTGGTTTTGACTACAAACTACCATTTGACATCGACTTTAC
>JBIKIM010000061.1:0-6131 GCA_044361605.1 Bacteroidia bacterium
AATGAACGGCATATTGGTGCGCGCTAAGGGATAATTATAGCCTCCGGGCGCTTTGCCCACGCGGCTGCTCAAATCCAACAGCGATTTCTCCTTCATCGTTTGAAGACATTCGGCAAAGAAGGGATCTAAATCATTCAATACCGCAATACCTTTATCCCTCATTTCATCGCCGGTTTCAAACGGCTTCAGCGGTTTGCGCTGCAGCGGGTCGACCTGCAAATCCCAAGGATTCAAAACGTCCGTTTTCATTTGCGATTTGCGCAAAAGATGGACTTCCTTCAACAATGGAATGGCGTTTTTTTCAATAGAAGTATGGAAATCTTTACAGTCCTGAGCTGTATAATCAAAACGACCTAAGGCTACGAACATATAATCGCGGTAATTTTCAAATCCCGCATTAAGCGCAATTTGGTGCCGCAATCCAATCATTTTAGTGAAAAGCGCATCGAGTTTATCGGCCTCAAGTTGCCGGCGTTCTTGTATCAATAACCACGCTTTTTTGCGGGTTACTGGATCGGTTTCGAGTAATAAATTAGAGGCCTGTTGCAGCGTGATTTCTTTTCCCTCCCAATCAATACTCATAGCGCCTTGCGTGGCAGAATATTCTTGAGCCAAGGTACTGAGTTCGGCTTGCAGCGGGATATTGGCTTCGCGAAATAAATCTACGGCACTCTTTAAGGAGCGGTAGTAAATTGCCAGCGCGTTATCGAAGTCGTTGGTGTTCCAATAGGGCTGCTCGACCAATTTTTGATTGAGGAGGTCTTCGAAAGGTGCCAATTCGGGCTGAATGTTTTGCACAAATTGCAAATACGATTCTTCGTGGTCTTTATTGAGGGTATCGCAGGTCATGCGGATATACCGCCATGCCATATCTTCAGAAATAAAACTGTCTAAATCGCTTACATCCGATAACAACTGATTAAAATCGCTAACGGAATCGATCTTGCGGTCTAAAAGGGCTTGATAAAGCGCCTTCAGATCATCGGCGTTTTGAACCACCAATGACTCAGGAACAAAAGAGGAAGCCATTATTAACTGCCCATTTTACGGGGAGCTGACGGCTTGCTTTTGGCTCCACCGGCGGTTTTGGTAGCGACTTTAGTTTTGGTAGGCGCAGCCTTGTGCTTTTCTATTTTCTCGGCAGCTTTCGGTGCTTTACCTTCCTCTGTGCTTTCCTCTTCTACCTTTAATAGGGATTCAAAATCCAAGCTTCCCTTAATTAAATGGTACCAAGCGAACAGTTTTTTCATGTCGCTAGGGTATACGCGTTCGCGGTCGAAGTTCGGCAATACCAAACCCATAAAGGTTTTGGCCTCTTCGGTATCAACTTTGCCATTCGGAATTTCCGTTCCTTGGTCTTCGAGTGTTTTAATTTGGTGAATTACCTGAGCCAACTTCACTTCGCCTTCATCGGTAAACATAGAGATATCGGACAAAATACTAACGCGTTGACGTAGGTTGGTAGAGAATTTTTTGCCATCGGCAAGGGCTTCCAAAACCAAACCATTTTTATTCTGACCTAAAATCTTATGCAACCCGGGCAGTCCGGTTACCGAAACAACGTCTTTTAATTCCATATCCGACAAATTTCCACAAATTTCCCGAATAAGCCAAGTTTCTAAGGCTACAAGGGTTGAAATATTTGCAATACCTTTGGGGCATGTCGGAAACCGTTTTACAGGAGTTTCAAGCACTAATGTCCGAATCCTCCCGTTTGGTGGCCGTTCAGGCACAAATAGAAAAGGATTTTGCCTTGTCGGGCTTCGTATTTTCTGGTCCTTTAATTTCTTGGGAAGTCTTACTGTTAGAGTTGAGCGCAGGCATCGCAAGTCTTAGAAATCGGAACGCCGCGCAGTGGATGAAAATCGTGTACCGGGTCGATTTAACCGAGAAGCAATACCGATTTGTCCAAGCCTTAGGAGGTGATTCCGACGAGAACTGGGCCAAGGCCGTGATACTGCGCGAATTTCAAAAAATCATTACGCGCGAACGGTATTCCGGATAAGCCCTTGGGGTTTACAATCCGTTACCCGTTTATTTTCTTTATTTTTGTTTCGTGATTATCGTAACAGGCGCACTTGGTTTTATTGGTTCTGCCCTTATCGGCGAACTTTTACGCAAAGGGTACGGTCAGATTGTGGCCGTAGATGATTTCGATAAAACAGAGAAGCTTCCCAATCTCGAAAATAAAAACATCCTTCACCGCATTTCACGAAACGATTTTTTAGACTGGGTTCCGGCCCATTCCCGCGACATACAATTTATATTTCACATCGGCGCCCGCACGAAAACAAACGAATTTGATTTACAGCTGCTGCAAGATTTGAATGTGAATTATACCAAGGAATTGTGGCGCATGTGCACCCAATATTCCATACCGTTTATATATGCATCTTCAGCTGCTACCTATGGAAACGGGGATAACGGCTTCGACGACGATCCTGAGAAACGCGCCTCATTGCAGCCCTTAAATCCCTATGGAAACAGCAAGCAAGAGGTCGATTTATGGATTTCCGAACAAACCCAAACACCGCCTTTTTGGGCCGGGTTTAAATTCTTCAATGTGTTCGGAGCCAATGAATACGAAAAAGGCCGTATGGCCTCGGTGGTGTTCCATGCCTTCCACCAAATAAAAGAAAACAAGCGTATGCGGCTGTTTAAAAGTTATCGCAGCGACTATGAAAATGGCGCACAACGCCGCGATTTTGTCTACATCAAAGACGTATTGCAGGTGTTGATACACTTTATGGAAAACCGTAAAAATTCAGGCATTTATAATTTAGGCAGCGGACAATCGCATACGTTTTTAGAGTTGGCGCAGGGCGTTTTTAAGGCCTTGGCTACCCCTGAAGCCATTGATTTTGTGGAAATGCCCGACGACATACGCGATACCTATCAGTATTTTACCCAAGCCCCTATGCAACGCATCCAAGAGGCGGGTTACACAGCGCCTTTTTGGGAGTTTGAGGCAGCTATAGCCGATTATGTGCAGCATTATTTAATTCCCCATAAATACTTGTAGTGGTTATGTGGCGCAGACCGGGAACGTGGATCATCCTTTTGGGACTGCTGCTATTAAGCATAGGGACTTACGATCGGTTTGAGCATCCTAAAGATATCCAAGTCAAGACTAAAAGTCTTATTCAAAATGCCGAATCCAAGGTTCAAGAGCTGAACGCAGTGCTTGAGCAATACGAATCGGAATTTTACCAAGCCGATGCGGCTCGTTTTATTGCGTTGTGTGATTCTTTGGGCTTGGTGGGGCTGCGCTTTAAAAATGAAATTCCACAGGTTTGGAATTCCAACGAATACCAGCTTCAAACGCTCCGCATCAACAAATTTGAGGTTATAGAGCAGAATGGGATTTATCTGGCGGTTTGGAACCGCAATCGCGACTCTGTATCGCTGCTGTTTGCCCATAATTTATTTGGATTGACTTTTCCGGAAATTGCCAGCAACGAAATCTACAATCCGCCCTTAGATCTGTTCTTAGGTACCGCACCCGTAGAGAATTCAATGCCCATTTCCCTCAAAGGAAACTGGATTCCGCCCAATACGTATTACCTCATCTTGTTCGATTACCAATTGCCTTATTGGGCCGATATTCTTACGATTTTAGCAACCCTATTGTTAAGTTTAGGGATTTATTTATGGGGCATTGAACAGGTCAAACGGCAGTGGGCTTGGTTGAATATAGTCCTTTGGGTAACATTTGCTTTAATGGAAAAAGAGCGTTGGATTATGCAATCGTTGCAGCACGAACAGCTGTTTTCATCGAAGGTATTTTACTACAGCGACACCTTGCACAACATAGCCTGTGCGGTAATTTGGTTTTTGATAGGGTTTTGGTCGCTGCGCTACCTGCTTTATTGGGCCCGAAATCCGTATATGAAAGGAACCCTGCTTTTGCAGTTGGTATGGCGTATGATTTTATGGGGCTTAGTAGCCTTCCTTTCCCTTTTCGCATTTCATTTTACAGGTTTTTTAGTAGAAGGGACCGATATCCATTTTCGATTTACGGAATTGTTACTCATTACCAACACAACCGTAATTGCAGTCGGCTTAATTGCCCTGATTTTTGCAGGTATCATTTCCATTTTGCATTTTCTGCAAAAACAGAGAAACGAAAGAATTGTAAAATTCGAAATTATCAGTGCGTGGATTTCTGTGGCAGCCATCCTGTTTCTCGGGGCTCAATTTTGTCAACCCCATACATGGATTTATGCAGCGGTGTTCTTAGTGTTGAATTTGTTGCGCTTACACATTGCGATTTCTAACACGCGTTTTTTACGTTGGATTACCGAAATTATTGTGCCTTGCCTATTGGTGAGTCTTTGGGTTTCCAATGAATTGCGCTTAGAAGAACTGCGGCAGCGGTCGTTTTTTGCCGCCTCTCTCATGGTAGAGCCCGATTCGGAAGTTAAAATAGAACTTAATGATGCCGAAAACGGACTGAATAAAGATTTGCCCATTTTTGTGTCTTTAGAATTCCAAAAAGACAAAATTGAGGAGTTTGAAAATACCCTGAAACAACAATATTTCAGCGGTTTACTTGAAAATTTCGATGTTTCCATCTTCGGATACAGTCCCGAAGGAGAGTCCATTAGCTCCAATAAATCAGCCGATTTTGGCAGCTTAAATGCCCTGTATTTCAGCGATGCCGGCATACAGGTAACCAAGCAATTTTACTTGGTCAATGAACGCCGACTTTCCGGTTCTTATGTTGGAAAGTTTAACGTTTTCAACGACAGTGCCTTGCAAGCCACCTATTTTATCCTGGTTTCGCCTGCGTCTGAGCGCTCGAAAGGGCGATTAACCGACGTACTTAACAACAGTCCGGCCCGCGATATTCTAAACCGAAACCACTACTCTTACGCGGTGTATAGCGGTCAAACCCTCTCCAAACATTATGGCGAATACAATTATCCGCTGACCTTGAATTGGCCCGTTAGTTCCGATTCAATTATGCACTATTCCGAATCCGGTTACCATCATATTTTGCGGGAAGATTTTTATGGCAATTTGATTATCGTGAGCCGCACCAAGCCCAGTTGGGTGGTGGGATCTATTCAATATACCCTTTTTATTTTCGGGGGAATTTTATTCGCAATTTTGTTCTATTCGTGGCTCTGGCTCGAAGAACGCCTAAAGCTTAAAGTAAATCCACGTTATTGGCAACGCAACCAACGGCTGGATTCCAATATGCTGTTTTCTGAAGGATTTCATCGCGAATCTTGGTTCATTAGCCGGCGCTTGCAAGTCTATATCATTTGGTTATTGCTCTCCATTTTCGGGATTGTACTATATACCACGATTAACTACTTTACCTTAAATAATGCCGAACGACAAGAGGAAGAATTATTGGCTAAGGTAAATCAAATTGCCAATCGTATTTCTGGACAAAGTAACCTCGATGCGTTGGTAAATCAATACGAGGTAGGACTCATTTACGACATGGCGGAATCGTATCAAACGGATATCAATATTTTTGATGCGTTTGGTCAATTAATTGTATCGACCAATCCAAGGTTGTTCAAAGAACAATACCGCTCTATTTATATGAATGCCGAGGCCTTCCAAAAGTTCAAACAAGCCGATGCCAGTACGTTTGTATTGAACGAAGAAATTGCAAAGCTGCCTTATATTTCTGCCTATTCCATCATTAACGACAATCGATTGAATGTGCGGGGCTTTGTGAATTTACCTTATTATTCCAATCGGGTCGATTTGTATCAGCAAATTTCCAGTTATATGGGTACCATAGTCAATGTGTTTGTACTCCTTTTTGCCTTTGTTTACATGATTACCCAGGTAGTTTCAACGCGTATTACCCAACCCTTGTTGCGCATTCGCGACGAAATTTCGCGTTTAAAATTAGGCGTTCGCAACGAACCAATTAAGTGGAAGCGCCACGATGAAGTGGGCTTGCTTGTGGCCGAATACAATAAAATGATTCAGGCTTTGGAATTGTCTTTGAACAAATTGTCGGAAGTGGAACGACAAGGGGCTTGGCGAGAAATGGCCAAACAAGTCGCCCACGAAATTAAAAATCCGCTCACGCCCATGCGACTTTCTTTGCAGCATTTGGAATACGCCATGAGCCGCAAGGATGCCAACATTGAAGAGAAAAT
>JBIKIM010000062.1:0-6074 GCA_044361605.1 Bacteroidia bacterium
CGTTGAAGACGTTATCTTATCAGAACAAATATTAGAGCGCAAGTTTGCGTGTCAGTTAGATAAGTGTAAGGGCGCTTGTTGCTTAGAAGGCGATGCAGGTGCGCCTTTATTGCATAGCGAGCTGACAGAGATTGGATCGCGAATTGAGGCCATAAAACCGTTTATGACGGAAGAGTCGCTCGCGTTATTGGATAAAAAAGGATTTTATACCCGCGATTCAGAGGGCGATTTGGTAACCGAATGCCACGGTGCGGGCGCATGTATTTTCGTGCGTTTTACGGAAACCGGCATTACACAATGTGCCATTGAGCAAGCTCATGCAGCGGGTGCTATCGATTATAAGAAGCCGATAAGTTGTCATTTGTATCCCATTAGGGCTAAAAAATATGGGTCCTACGTGGCTATGAATTACCACGATTGGGATATTTGCGGCGATGCGTGTAAGGCGGGGAGTGAAATGAATGTGCCGGTTTATGTGTTCTTGAAGGAGGCCTTAACCCGAAAAATGGGGGCCAAATGGTATACGGCGTTGGAAGAGGTAGCGGCGGCTTGGGAAGCCCAGAAATCAGCAAAATAGGCAGCTAAAGCATTGGAGCATTGCTCAATATTCAAAAGATTAGGGCATGTGAAACTTCAGAAAGTATTTGGAATCTTTACAACATTTGATTCTTAACAGAATAAGCAGCTCAGGAGTCCTAAAAACATCAATTGTTTTAGGTGCGTGGATACCCGGTGATAGGCATCGGGGGTTTGAGCCGTTCTCAGTTTTCCCAAGATAATAAGTACAAGCGGGACAACCGTGGCTGACGCAACGAAAAGGAATACCCATTGTTGGCTGTAGTAGAACACGAGCGCGAGTAATGCGACGCTGATAAGCAGCATGAGCGCTGCTAATATTTTGGTTTGCTTGGACCCTCTGTTAATGGCGAATGTACTGTATCCTTGGGCTACATCACCTTCTTGATCTTCTAAGTCTTTAACGAGTTCGCGGGCAAACGTAATGAAAAAGGCGATGCTCGCGTACTCCGCAAAATAGGCTTTAGACACTTCGAATACGCCTCGCGAGGCGATGTAAACGACCATGCCCGCAAGCAGAGATACGAGAAGGTTGCCCATGAGGTATTCTCCTTTTAAATCGCTCGAGTAAAAATAAAGCAATACGGCAATGGCAATACACAAGATACCCATACCTAACCCGGTTAGGAAGCCTAGCAGCAATCCGATGGCTGTAAGAACGAAGTAATAGCGGTATAAAATGGATCCGGGTATGAGAATGTGGGCGATTCGTTTTTTGGGTTTATTGATAGAATCGGTGTGCTCGTCGAAGATATCGTTGATTACATAACCGCCCGCCGCGACAAACAGGCAGGCGAGGGTGGCCGTTAGGGCTTCGGGGAAGCGGATATTGGAAAGGTCAAAATAGGAGAGCCCAGGGTTAGTGCGCGAAGCCGAAAGGTAAAATAGCAGCTGTGTGAAGACGGTTAGCAGCAAATTTACGGGTCGGATTATGCGCCAATAGAGCTTCATTGACTTATTTCTTTGGGAATTTCATCTTGTAATCTACGTTTACGCGGCCTTGAGTAATTCCATCCATCCGACGCTTTAGCATGTTCCGTTTTAGAGGACCTATGCGATCGGTAAAAAGTATGCCTTCCAGGTGATCGTATTCGTGTTGAATTATTCTGGCAGCCATGCCGTTAAAGGTTTTTACCTGTTCGTTCCAATTTTGATCGAAATATCGGATGGTAAGCTCTCCTTTTCTTTTAACATGGGCGCGCACATCGGGGATGCTTAAACACCCTTCTTCGAAATCCCATTCGGTACCAAATTCGTCTTCGATTACGGGATTGATAAAAACTTCTTTGAATTTTTTTGGATTGATGTTGTCGATTTCTGAACCATCAACAATAAAAAGCCGGATGGAAACGCCAATTTGTGGGGCGGCCAAGCCAATTCCATTGCTGTCGTACATGGTTTCAAACATGTTGTCGATCAGGGCTTTAAGTTGGGGATATTCGGCATCTATGGAAGCTGCTTTTTTTCTTAATACGGGCTGTCCGTAAGCGTATATCGGAAGAATCATGGTGTTAACTGTTGCAAATAAGTTTGTAGTATTAGGGTTGCGGCTACGGTATCGATAAGGCCTTTGTCTCTCCGTTGCAGCTTGGTTTTTCCCATCTGAATGATTTGGTGTTGTGCTTCTTTACTGCTGTAGCGTTCGTCGATAGTATGAACGGGAATATCAGGATGTTGTTGTTGTAACCACTGAATAAAGTCTCGCACGCGTTGGGTGCTGTGGGTGTCTTCGCCCGACAATCGCTTGGGCATTCCAACAATGAAAGCAGAAATAGTATCGTTGAGCAGGTAGGATTTCAGCCACGTTTCAAACTGATTAGAGAAAACGGTGGTGAGGGGCTGGGCAAACATATTCAGGGGGTCGGTTTGGGCTATGCCGATGCGTTTTTCGCCGTAATCAATTGCCAATATGCGCCCCATTACGGCAAAGATACGTTTTTTTTGAGGGTCCTATAAAACAAAAGGACTGCCGAAGCAGTCCTTTTGCAATTGGAATTAGGGGCTTGAATTACATCATGCCACCCATGCCACCCATACCGTCCATTCCACCATGAGAATGTCCTGCTTCGGGTTCTTTGATTTCGCTTAATACGCATTCTGTGGTTAAGATCATTCCGCCAATAGAAGCGGCATTTTCTAGGGCCACACGCGATACCTTCTTGGGGTCAATTACACCTGCCGCAATTAGGTTTTCGTATTTTTCTGTACGGGCGTTGTAACCGAAATCATCGCTGCCTTCAAGAACTTTTTGAACTACAATGCTGCCTTCGCCACCTGCGTTGGCTACAATTTGGCGTAGGGGTTCTTCAAGGGCACGACGCACGATTGCGATACCTGTAGTTTCGTCTTCGTTCAAGCCGGTTAAACCGTCAAGTGCTGCGATAGAGCGAATAAAGCTTACGCCACCACCTGGTACGATACCTTCTTCAACAGCCGCACGGGTTGCATGAAGGGCATCGTCTACGCGGTCTTTCTTCTCTTTCATTTCTACTTCAGTAGCAGCACCGATGTACAATACGGCCACACCGCCTGCTATTTTAGCCAAACGCTCTTGTAGCTTTTCACGATCGTAGTCAGAAGTGGTGTTTTCGATTTGTACTTTGATTTGGTTTACACGGGCATCGATATGTTCTTTTTGACCCGCACCATTAATGATGGTTGTATTGTCTTTGTTGATGGTGATTTTTTCTGCGGTACCCAAATCGTCGATGGTAGCATCGTCTAATTTACGTCCTTGCTCTTCAGAAATAACCGTACCGCCAGTAAGAATCGCGATGTCTTGCAACATTTCTTTTCTGCGATCTCCAAAACCAGGGGCTTTAACAGCCGCAATTTTGAGAGAACCACGGATGCGGTTAACCACTAGAGTAGCTAATGCTTCTCCTTCGATATCTTCAGCAATAATCAACAAAGGCTTACCCGTTTGAACTACTTTTTCCAATACAGGAATCAAGTCTTTCATCGAGCTGATTTTTTTGTCGTAAATCAAAATGAACGCATTTTCTAAGTCGGCTTCCATTTTGTCGGTATTGGTTACAAAATAAGAACTTAGGTAACCGCGATCGAACTGCATACCTTCTACTACATCAACGGTAGTTTCGGTTCCTTTAGCTTCCTCAACGGTAATAACGCCATCTTTACCAACGCGTTGCATGGCTTGGGCAATTAGTTTACCAATGGTTTCGTCGCTATTTGCAGAAATGGTAGCTACTTGCTCAATTTTGCTGTTGTCATCTCCTACAGGATGCGCCATGTCGTTAAGTTTGGCAACAACGGCTTTAACGGCTTTTTCGATACCGCGCTTTAAATCCATAGGATTGGCACCAGCGGCAACGTTTTTCAAACCTGCAGTAACGATAGCTTGAGCCAAAACAGTGGCGGTGGTAGTACCATCACCAGCGATATCAGCCGTTTTGCTAGCTACTTCTTTCAACATTTGGGCACCCATGTTCTCAACGGGATCGGCCAATTCGATTTCTTTAGCAACGGTAACACCGTCTTTGGTTACATGAGGAGCACCGAATTTCTTATCGATAACTACGTTGCGTCCTTTAGGTCCTAAGGTTACTTTTACGGCGTTTGCCAAAGCGTCAACACCGCGTTTCAATCCGTCGCGAGCGGTTAAATTAAAATCTATTTTTTTTGCCATAACTTGTTAGAGGAAATATAATTAAACGATTGCTAAAATGTCTGACTCTTTCATGATGAGGTAGTCTGAACCCTCAACACTAATTTCAGTTCCCGCATATTTGCCGTACAAAACGGTATCGCCAACCTTAACGGTCATAGGCTCTTCGGGTTTGCCTGTTCCAATGGCAATAACTTTTCCTCTTTGAGGCTTTTCTTTTGCGGTATCAGGAATGATAATACCCGATGCGGTAGTTTGCTCTGCGGCAACCGGTTCTATCAGAACGCGATCGGCCAAAGGTTTGATGTTAACTGACATATGATTTTTTTTAGTTTTTGTTTGTGTTCGAACCCTTACCTACGAAATCTGTGCCACGTCGTATTTTGGGAATTAATTTCCGATTTTGGGTATATCAAGTGACAAAAATTCGTTTTTGTGGTGTCACTTTGTCAGAGCAGCCGTGCAATAGGGCAAAACCACGTCTAGATTTGGCGTATTACTGTCGAAAAAAGCACGTGCTTGATTTTGGTGGAATCGGATCAATTGCGCATTTCCTCGGTGAAATAATAGGAACGTTAAAATGTCAGTGAGTTCTTTCGGGGTGTCGGCATGCAATGCGGCTTTCGCATTAATGGCTTCTTGCGCCTCGGGAAATTTTGCATGATTCGATCCGAACAACACAGGAACTCCCAGCGAAAGGGGCTCTATAATATTATGTAAGGCATTCGTAAATCCACCGCCTACTATGGCAACCGACGCATATCTGTAAATGTATTTCAGCTTGCCAATTCCATCCACCAATACCACCATTTCGGGAATCGGATTTTGTAACCATTGCGAAAGTCGTTGGGTTTGACCCGGTAGTTGGGATTCAATGTGTGACAAATTTTTCTCGCTTACGTCATGAGGGGCCAAAACAAACCGATAATCACCTGTATTGAGTGGGATTACTTGGGTAAGCACTTCGAGTTCTTCTTGCCAAGCACTACCCCAAACGATGTTCCGTTTCTCTTGCCATTGTGCCACTTCTTTATCGGTAAAAATACCCGGTAAATCCCGCACTTGCGCCGTTTGCAAGAAACGCATGTCGCCCGTTAGTAAATTGGGCGTTAATGGGAGTATGCCGTTTATGATGCGTTGGGTTTCTTTATTTTGACACGCAAATAAAAGCGCTTTTTCAAGGGCGTTGCGCCATGCATATGCCCATGGTTGTATTAAAAAGTGCGAAGCCCGTAAGGCGGTATTCCAATACAAAAAGGGAATTTGGTTTTGATTCAGTATCCGCAAATGGGAAAGCCAAAATTCGTATTTTGCGAAAATTACTAAATTGGGTTGTAGTTTTTTTATGAAAAATCGCGCCGCGCTTGGGGTGTCGTGCAGCATATAAAGCCGCATCCAATGGCTGGGCATTTCGGCGTGTTCGAAACCGGAGGGAGAAAAAAAGCTAACGGCAATTTCTATGTCGTTTTGTTGTTCGAGTTTTCTTAAAAGAGGACGCAGCATGTCGAATTCTCCTAACGATGCCGCATGTGCCCAAACCCGTTTTTTTTGTTTCGGGGGAAGTTTTTTCAGCCGTTCAACAGTGTTGTTTCTGCCGGAAAGCAATCGGTTTAATTTGGCTTCCCCCGGTAAAAAAACGCTTAAAATGCGCAAAATTACAGCGCTAACATACAGTAAAAATTGATAGGCAAAACGTAAGGGCATTTATTCCATATAATAATCGACTTCGCTAATACGATCGCGGAAATTGATGGGTATCATGAGGCTAATTACGCCTCCTAAATAGCTATCGCGGATGGATTGCGTTTGCATTTTTTGTAGCGCAAAATCGTAGGGATGTATCCGCCTGCCGTAGCCTTGGCCGGCTTCT
>JBIKIM010000063.1:0-6048 GCA_044361605.1 Bacteroidia bacterium
TTCTAAAATGTGGTTTCCACGTAGAAGTCCTTTGTTTTGAGTACGTTGAACCAAAGCTCCAACGGTATTTCTCACTTCAAGGATTACATCACCAGGCTCAGACAAATAAATGGCTACATTGGAGGCACTTCCAAATGGGTTGGGGTAGTTTTGACCTACTACAAAAACGTTACCTGTTCCTATTTTTTCGTTATTTACGCCGTACATGTGACCAATTTCTCCTGTAAGAATTGAAGCAACCGGAATAGCACTGTAATAAATGGTATTCAGAACCACTTCGTGATTGGCCACAATGGTAGAATTGTTTTGTAGGTTGGTACCTGGGATTTCATCTTGTTGCCACATTACGTGTACGAACTCATCAACTTCTCTTGCCACACAAGCAAAATCGTCTTCTTTTTGGTAGAACTGGGTAATGTTCTGGGTGTTCTCCCAAGACATACCACCGTCGGTAGAATGTACAATACCGATATCACGGAAGTTCGCACTCAAGAAAGATTCGTCTCCTTCGATGGGAATTGAGAAGGTTACGAATATTCTGTTATTGGCATCGATGGCGGCACTTGGTTGGCGAAGCGTCGATGTATTACCCAAACGCGCAACAGTTGCTGAACCCACGGGTACATTACCTTCAACCAATGCTTGCGAATTGGCTGCCAAAACTCTATTCACTCCATCGCCATCGCGGTCAAAAGATGCTCCGGCGGCAATTAACCTATTTTCACCAGAAGCCATGGTTTCGTTCCAATAAACCAATCCTTGGAAACCAGGGTAAAAGCTGTACGATTCGTCGGTAGTATCTTCGTCTAAAACACGAGTAAGTCCCCAAAACGCATGTACTTTACCGTCATTATCAATTAACACATCAACCGATCCATCCGAAGTGTAGGGGGTGTCAATCATGAACTTTTTACCAGTAAAGGGCGCATATGGGAAGCTATCGGCTAGGTAACGTTTCCAAGTTTCCCCGGCATCACTACTTTTCCAAACGATTACTCCAGAAAGGGCGCCAGAAGTAGCAATAGCTACATTGTTTCCACGAACTTGAATGGCGTAATTATCGGCAGAACCCGCATTAAACAAAGTCGAATCATAACCGGGTAGCACCATATGTTGCTTATCCCAAGTAGCACCGGCATTAAGGGTACGACTGTAAACCATAGGTCCACGAACTCCGTTAATCAATGGAGGACGCGACTCACCAGGCGCTGCTGAGTCTGTGTAAGCACAAATCAAATGAATGGTATCACCGCTATTGTCGGCACGAGCCCAAATGGGTTTGTAAGGGGCTTGCGTAAGAACGTTAACGGTTTCTGAAGGGCGAGCACCAGGTGTGGTAGATTTAGTAAGGTAAAAACCACCGCTTGTAGCATCGTGAGCGATAATAAAGGTATTGCCATCGCTCAATACGCCTACACTCGGCCAACCGCTTCTTTGGGTTGCTTCCACTTTTTGCGAACTGGCTTGACTCCACGCTTTGGTTTCGGCATTAAACATATTGTAACCGGCTCCTCTACCTGGAAAACCTGCCGCATCTGAAGATGCGGTAGTCCATGTAGCGCTGATGTTACCATTAGCGTGTTTTTTCAACCGGTGGGGCATAGCCGCATTCGATTGTAAATCGTAGTACGTTTCACCCAAGCGGATGAAGGCACTATGATCGGCGGCACGATTGCTTACCGCATTATTTTTAGTTTTGGCACCATTGCCAGTAAAAACCTGCTTATCGGTTGGTAAGATACCTGTTTGGAATGTCGCTTTTTCAGGAGATCCATAAATGGCTCCTTGAAATTTGTTAACCGTCTTATTCGCTTGGCCGAAAGCAAATCCGGATGCGAACAATACAGCGGTAAGCACGTATATTTTTTTCATATTAAAGTCCTTTGATGCGAATTAACTTAATACTGCGTTAAAAAGAAAATAAAACTGAAAAATAGCCGTTAAAAAACCGTCACGTTTTACTTTTTCAGAATATTAACAACAGTTTCCACTAACAAATCCCCGTCAGTAGCAGCCCCTCTATTGATTCCTTTAATACGCAAATCTAAGTATTTCAATTGATTCATTACCCCTTCTAAATCGAGCAGGGAATATGCATTTTTGGCCCGCATGTACTCATCTACGAAGAAAGGATTCACCCCCAATATTCGGGCTATTTCTGCTTTATCGGACCCAACCATTCCGTGCAATACCATGATATTGCTGAAATACTTAGTCAATACCACCACATTTCGTATCATCTCCCCTTTTTCCATGGTATTCCCCATTTGATGGGCAATTTGAATGGCTTTATTGAAATTGCGAATTCCTAGTGCTGATTGCAATTCAAATATGTTGTATTCTCGATTAAATCCGACATGTTCATCAATATGCCTAACTCGAATATATTCGTCGTTTACGGTTGCGAAAATTTTCTCGAGTTCGTTATGAATTTTAGCCAAATCAGCTCCAATAAGATCTACGAGTCTGTTAATGGCATCGATATCGATTTTTCGTCCTTTAGATTCCGCAAATACGGGCAACCAATCGCGCATTTGATAGTCGCGCAAGGGTGCAAACTCCGTAATTCTATGTTTAGCGGCGGCTTTGGCTAAGCGACTTCGCATATCTAGTTTGCCTTTTCGCATGGCCAACACCAAAACCGTAGACGTTAAGGGATTCTCGAAATACCCCGTAAGCGTTTCCATGTCTTTTAAATCCTGTGCGTCTTTAACCACCACCAATTGAAAATCACTCATCATTGGGTAGCGTTTCGCGATGGAAACCAACTCATTGCACGTTAGTTCTTTGCCGTATTGAATGTGTTGATTAAAACTCTTTGAAGATTCGGGCACTACATGCTGTTCCAACAACTGCGTTACCTTATCTATAAAATATGTTTCTTCGCCAAAAAGAACATAGATAGAGGCAAAACGACCGGCAAGAATTTCTTTTTCATACTGTTGAAAAAGTTCCGTTGCGCTTGGTTTTTTTGCCATGAGTTTGCTTATTTTCGTTGGGTTGCTTAATTTGAATTTTCCTCAGTTTGATTTTTCGTCGCGTATGGATGAGCAAAAAAAACTCATTTTTGATAGAGTGCGAAAAAAATTTATCCCCCTAACCCCCGAGGAATGGGTCCGTCAACACTGTATTGACTTCTTAATTGACTATTTCAACCTCTCTCCGAACTTAATTGCAGTAGAGCGACAAATCAAAGTGAACGGAAAGCCTAAACGATTTGATATTGTATCATTTAGCACTAAAGGAACCCCTCAAATCCTGATAGAATGCAAGGCACCAGACACCCCTATTTCAGCAAAAACCTTAACGCAAGCGGGTCTGTATTTAAGCAAAATAGACAGTGAATACATGTGGTTAACCAATGGTTTACAACATATTTGGATGTTGAAATCTGAGGGGAAATTTTCGGTTATTGAATTTCCTAAAACGATAGGTTAAGGAAGGGTAACCTCAAATTCGTTTCCCCCTTTTATGATTTTCACGATGCGATTACACGCCCCGGTTTGGAACGGATCAAAATCAATAGTATAGCGGTCTGAAGTTTTTATCAATCGGGTTATGCCTTTATGAACATAATCCGTACATCCAAATTCGTATCGCATTTGCAAGGGTAAAAGTATTTCCCAATCCCATATGACTTTGTCTAAACTCCAATTCCCTTTTCCTGTGAAGCTAACCAAATCGCCTAAAATACCGGGTATTTGTGCGCCTAAAATATGATTGGCGGTAATGATGCTATTGCATTTATAATCTTTAAGACCATCGTTATCCTTAGTTTCTAAATTGAGATTGGTCAAATTGTATTCGTATCCATCGGTTATTAAGCGTTCCATACTCAAATTACCCGTTAGGGTGTGCAAATCGCCGTTATTTAACGTTAAGATATAGGGTTGTTTATCATCGATTCGAACAAGATGCGTGCTACCAGCCTCTGTATAATCCACATAAAAAATCACTTCAATACGCCCAATGCGTTTTTTGCGGTCAAAGGCGTTCGTTTGATTTCCCCCGAAAACAATTTCGAACACGATGGAATCGTCGTCGGTAAAGGAACTATCGAGCAATTGAACTTGAGCCCCGATTTCTAATCCGAGCGAATCGGCATTTACTTGAAACAAACCAGCGGAGAGTAATTTAGAACTGCTGTGTTCGATGATTTCAATAAGGCTAATTGGGGTGTGAAGGGCTACGGCAAAATCAACGGCATCGTCGACGTTATCTGTAGGTTCTTCATAAATCCTTTCACAGGAAGCGCCCAAGCACAACAAACCGAAAATCAGAGCTAAGTACCCCAACGAACGGCTGTTATATTTATTTCGTATAGACGACCCCATTATTACTAAGACAAATATACGCCATACATCCCCCAAAAAATCAGAAAGAATATCGATTTAAAACGTTTAAAATAACAACACAAACATGCCGAATTTGTTCCATTTCAATGATTAAAGGGGGCGCAATTCGTATGGCATTTTGATTGAATAAAAACCAATCGGTAAATATCCCTTCGGCCAGTAAGCGTTGGTTGAACGCTATAATTTCAATGCGCGGATCGAGGTGACAGGCAAGTAGCAGGCCTTTTCCTTGCACGTGCAGGATTAAGGGGTGCTGCAATAATTCGCGAAAAAGGCGCTCTTTTTCAGCAATTTGATAGCTTTTTACTTGCTGGGAAAGAACGGTCAAACTGGCCAAGCCGGCAGCGCATGTAACCGGATGTCCACCAAAAGTAGTGATATGACCCAAAATGGGTCGATCGGTGAAAAACCGCATGTGCTCAGGCGATGCGATGAGACAGGCCAAGGGCATGCCGCCACCCACGGCTTTACCAAGCACCAGCATATCGGGAATAACACCGTAAGATTCAAAAGCGGCAAAAGTGCCCGTTCTAAACACGCCCGTTTGAATTTCGTCGAAAATTAACAGTGAACCGGTATTATCGCAATATGATCTAAGTGCTTTTATATAGGATTCATTAGCAACCCACGCACCTCGCTCTGCTTGAATGAGTTCGACAATTACAGCAGCCACGCCATTGGCGGGTAACTGAGCAATATCGACTAGGTCGTTTTGTTTGATGTAATAAATGTTATTGAGTAGTGGTCGATAGCGTTGGGTAAAATACGGGTCATTCATCAGAGAAAGCGGACCTTGTCCGCTGCCGTGATAAGCCAAATCTTGGGCCACGAATGAGGCGCGGCCGGTGATGCGTTTAGCTAGTTTCATAGCGGCATCTATGGCTTCGGAACCGCTATTGACAAAATACACCGTTTTTAAAGGTTCTGGGAGTTGTTTCGCAAGCAACGCACTAAAATGGGCAGGGGTATCGTGTATAACTTCCCCATAGACCATAATGTGCATATGTTTATCGACTTGATCTTTGATGGCCTGCACAACGCTTGGGTGTTGATGTCCAAGGCTGCTCACAGAAATACCTGAGATAAGATCTAGGTATGAATTTCCCAATTCATCGAATAAGTAGACCCCTTCTGCCCGATCGATTTTTAGTGCAATAGGCGCCGGTGTTGTTTGGGCCATGTGTTGAAAGAAGAGCGATTTTACGGAATTGTGCACACGCAAAAATAGGTAAATACCGATGACTGCGTGGGGGGCGCGCATAAAAAAAGACCGTCGGTAAGGACGGTCTTTTTAAATTGATACAGTAAATTTTTATTTTACCTTCTCGCTTAATTCAGCTCCTGGCTTGAAACGAACCACTTTTTTCTCAGCGATGTTAATTTCAGCACCAGTTTGAGGATTTCTTCCTTTACGAGCGCTACGAACGCTAGTAGAGAAGGTACCGAAACCTACTAGGATAACTTTGTCGTTTGCTTTTAATGCATCTGTAGTAGCTTCGATGAAACTGTTCAATGCGGTTTGAGCTTGGGTCTTGGTGATACCAGCATCAGCTGACATCTTTCCGATTAAATCTGACTTGTTCATATATTGGATAATTTGGTTATTTATAGGTTGGCTCAAAAGTATGAAAGGTTTTGATATTAGCAAACTGACTACAAAGTAATTATGAAAATATTTTGTACACCTTTAACT
>JBIKIM010000064.1:0-6036 GCA_044361605.1 Bacteroidia bacterium
GCAATAGGCGGATTGCGAATGCCGATCTCCAGGGTAAGTTGCGGCTTTGAATCCAAACAATCCAATTCGTGATACGATTTTATATGCGCTACCTGTTCTTGAATGAACACCAAACATTCTTCCCAATTAAGTCCCGAAACAAAATCACCGTCTATCGTTAGGGTAATTTCATCCGTACCGCCAAAATACAGGTGCATAGACTCGTGATTACAGGGCAGGGGCAACAAGTAATCGCGCAGTACAAAATAGGCAAAAGAATCTCCGCGCTGCCACCGCTCTTCCCAAGCCACGTTGCGCCAAGCACCCGATGAAAGGGCTTTTTCGACCCAATTAAATGACAACAGGGCGGTGTCGGCATCGGATACAAACCAAACCGTATTTTTAAAGGTGTCGGTGCCGAAATAATCTACCAACACCACGGGCACTAAAGTACCACTATCCAAAAACGCGCTATCGCTGCCCCATTGCAAGGCCCACAAGTGGGTATTTTCACCCCCTAATGCACGCTCAAACAAGGACGCATTTAAGGCGCCAAATTGCAAGGGTTTTGATGCATTCGAATCGTTGGTGGCTATTGAATCCAACCAAGGATGTTTATTTCCTTCAACCCCATTCAAAAAATCTCGGGGGAAAATCGAGAACGCCTGTGCCCGTGCTTCACAAATCCCCAAAAGGAAAATTCCCAAGAAAAAAAAACACCTGCGCATACCTGCAAATTAAGGGATAATATTTGGGTGTTACCAACCCTTTAAAGCGACCAAAACCGAAAAGGTATACTTGAATAAGCAGCCCATAAACAGGATGCTCTATTTGTACTAAAAATATACTAATCACTTTGAAAAAACCCGTATTTGGGTGTCATTTCATGTAAATCGGTATCAAAACAACCCAGCACAACTGAGGCCGATTATTCCTGCTTAATCTTGTATTGGATACGTGTTTAGATCCTTTTTGTTACACGCACATCACCTATGGTATTTGCTATACCACAAGAAAAAACCGAACCATTAAACCCTTACTACAAACCCATGAAACACCAATTTTTCAAAATTCCCTTAGTAATTCTATTATTACTATTTGCACAAAACAGGCTAGATGCCCAACCTAACACCTGTAGATGGGTTGGCCCCACAACCGGGACACAAGACTTCAACACAACCTCAAACTGGGAGTATTTAGATTATACTACTTTTACTTATTTAACTCCCGCCGCGATATCGAACAGTTTCACTTTCATACTAAACAATTCTAGTTTTAACATCCAACTTTCGGGAAATACTACCATTGGTAAATTGTTCATAGATGGTGGTAAACTTGACTTTAATGGAAAATCATTAACCCTTGACTACCTAAAATTGGAGAATTCTATGACCCTAGACACCTCGGATGTAGGTAGTAAAATCATATATACCGCGGGGGCGGAGATAGAGATTAATGGATATTCAAACTTCAACTTAACCAACTTCTTTTATCCTGCAGGAGCGGCAGTTACCAGACCTACGTATTTTTATATTGTACAAACTAAAGTTACATTAACACAACCCACAACAATCAGTCAACTGAACTTTATAGCAAGTTCCGGTGCAGGGTACCTAGATTTAAACGGCTATGCATTAACTGTAAATAAATATACCGTAAATACTGATAATAGGGGATTCATAATTCCTAATATTAATTCAGACTTGATTTTTAACAACCTTGAGGCAAGTAATAATAAAATTTTGCGCTTTGCCAACAGCTCAAATAGCGCCATTACAAGCGGAATCCAACTTAAATCCATTCAGAAAATTGGAGGGAATTTTACGGCAAGCCTATTCGGCAATATCCAAATAACCGACAAACTCTCATGTACCCAAGGAGCCTTATCTATTAGCGGCAACCTTACTTTACTCTCCGATGCCACCAAAACCGCTTATGTAGGTGCAGGAAACGGTACCATTACCGCAAGCACTGGCTTTACCGTTCAACAATACATTCCCGGCCGCCGTGTGTTCCGATTTTTGGCCCATCCATTTACCACCGGCCTCACCCTAAACGCACTCATCGACGATATCGATATCACTGGCAAGAATGGTGCTACTAACGGATTTACTACTACCCCCAAAAACAACCCCTCCGCTTATTATTTTTTACTTTCCGCAGCCGATAATACCTCCAGCGGACTCAATCCCGGTTGGAAGGCTTTCGAAAGTCCAACATGGAATTGGGCTAAAGCCCAGCCCATTCTTATTTACATCCGCGGCGCCAAAGGCGAAGGTATCAATGGCACGGCCTACACGCCCTCGGCCGTAACCCTCGACATGACAGGAACCATCAATACAAAACAACAGATCATTACCCTGACCAAAGGAAGCAATTCGAACTTCGTTACCGTTGGAAATCCCTACCCGTCTCCCATTCAAATGAAATCCATTAGCTCCGCAAAACGCTCCAATGTAAACAGTACCTATTGGGTTTTTGATTCCAATTTAGGAGCCAATGGCGGCTATGTATCCAAACTTTGGGACACCGACACCTATGTATTACCCGCTTATGCCGGTTTTGCTACCGAGGTCTCCGCAACCGGTTCTATCACCTTCGAAGAATCCCATAAAACCACGGCCACACCTGCTAGTATTTTTCTCGGGGGAAGCAATCTTTCCGATTTGGTGCTGAATGTATTCGTTAATGACCACCTTTACGACCAAACCCGTTTGATCACCAACGACCAAGCCCTGTCTGATAAAGATTTCTTTGATGGGGGTAAAATGGAAAATGCCGATATCAACCTTTTCTCCCTATCTAAAAACGGCGAAAAGCTGTCTATCGATGCACGTCCCTTTGATTTGAATACCGAACGCATTGCTATGGGATTGTTCTCTTCTGAAAACCGCACTATCAAAATCCAAGCAGATCCTTCTGTCTTCTTAAACGAGCACAGCGTAACCTTAATCGACCATTATACCGCCAAACAGTACAACCTTAACGACGGCGTGTCCGTAGATTTAAGCATCGATCTGAACAATCCCAAAACATTCGGTACCGAACGTTTGGAATTGGTAATCGGACAAATACAAAGCAGTACCGAAAAACTAAGTCAGTTACAAGTACACATTTATCCCAATCCAAGTCAGTCGAGTAATGCCGTAAACGTGCAGGCTAACTCCGCCATTCAGCATATCGCCGTTATGGACGTTAGCGGTAGGCTCGTTTGGGAAATTTCCCCAGAAAATAAAAGTGAACTTGCCTTAATTCCTGAAACGGCCCTATCGAATGCCGGTATCTATTTCATTGAAATCACCACCGCTTTAGGAAAATCATCTCAAAAACTTAGTGTACAATTTTAATTTATAACAAAATGAAAAAAATATTAATAATATCCAGCTTTATTTTGACTTCCAGTCTATTCGCAGGACCCGGTTTGGGAACTTTACTCGGGGGCATCGACGACGCCGGAACCATGCATGGAAGTGACGGTTCCGCTGGTGGAACCGGCATCCCGGTAGACGGAGGACTTACCCTTGTAGTGGGCGCCTCTTTATATTACGGATCACGAAAAATGAAAGCGTTTCAAAATAAGAAATAAACAAACAGGTGGATATTGCTCACTACAGAGAAAAGTTCAATACCATCCAGCAGCAACCGGTAGGTAAATTCATAATTCGATTCGCCATTTTTTGGATAATTTGGTGGCTCGCAGAATGGATTTTCCCTGCCGGTTTACAAAAAATAGACGGCGGTATCACGCATTTTGTGACGTATATGTCGGCCTATTTGCAAAATTGGATACACGGCACGAATATTACCGTTGGAGGTCCGCATACGATGGAACCCTGGTGTTTGATTGACAATAATTTGTCCGTCGTCCGCATAGGAGATGCGTGTAACGGTCGAAATTTATTGGTTTTATATCTTTCCTTTCTATTGGCCATCCCCATCGGAGAATTTGAAAATAAAATGGTCTTTGCCATTATCGGCGTCGTATTTATTCTGCTAATGAATGTTTTACGCATATACGGACTTTTTCAAGTGGCATTAATTGCCCCAGAATTTTTTCAATTTTTGCATAAATATTTATTTCAGACCTTTATATATATCGATATGTTTATTTTATGGCGGGGCTATTTGCATTTCGAAATTAAAAAAGCAATTCAAAATCAATCCCTTTCGAATGTATAACAACTCGCGTTGGATATTGATGCTATTACTATTGGGCGTATGGATTATTGACTTCATCGACATGCGGTATTTCTATTATTTTTTCAAAAGAGACGCGTACGAAATTTTGGGAATGAAAATGCATTTTACCGTGGCCCTGCGTTATCCAATCGCTGCTGTTAAATGGCTGCTTACTTATTGGCTGTTCCCGCGTTTTTTTGAAAATCATGGACGAAAAATCGCATTTATTTTCTTAACCATTCTGAGTGCCGATATCATTTCTGTTTTACTTATCAAATACGATATCACACAAACCCATTCCTTTCACAATTTCTTTTATTCCCTGCTGCGCCTGAAAATAATGGATAACTACTTTTTAGTATTGATTGCCGGCTTGGGAATTTTAGACCAACTATCAAAATATCATGAACGTTTCCCCCGAAGCACTTAAAGAAATAAACGCCAAAGCGCGTGTTGTCAAAAAACGAAAATTATTTAAATTCACTTATGTGGTTTTATTTATAAGCTTGTTTCCGATTTTATGGTATAGCTTCTTGCTAACCGCTTGCCATCAAATGTTGAGTTTATTCGTTTTATTTCTAAATATCGAATATCGCAAAAAAGAAAAAAGTGCAAGCAAAGGAAAATTTAATCTTTCCAGTGTTTTTTTGATTATTTTTCATCTGATATTAATTATCAGCAGTGTACTGATTTATTTCTTTGCAAAGGAAAATCCCCAAACAGGAAATTATTATTTTTAAAATTTATCCAATTTGCGGGGTAACCTAAACCGATGACAATCGGAAATACAGCTCTTGGGGAGTCATATCAAAATGCCTTCTAACCGCTCTAAACATCGCACTTTTGGATCCGAATCCGCATATTTCACCCAACGCTTCTGCGCTTAAGTGCTTCTTATCGTTGGTTCTGAACATCTCCTCCAAATCTTGAACACGACAGAAATTCCGATAATCATTAAATGATAATTGATTGAACTCCTTAAACATAAATCGCATATGAGAAACCGGTATCCCTACACCATCGGCTAACTCGTTTATTGAAAAATTTGGATCCCGAAAAGGTTTCTTTGCGTAAGCCAGCGCATCTATTTTATCGGTTATTTGACGAACAAATTCGGGATCTTCATAGCGCAAATTAGGAAGATTCAAAATTTGAATTTTGTTGACATCCATTACCCATACGGTGGTATTGCGGCTTAACTCCATTACCGATTCAAATAAACGAATGGGCATTTTCAACAAGAACGGATTGCGATAAAACACCAAGAACAAACCCAAAATAAATAGGGGCTTAAAAAAGGCACTGGATTGCACCCAAATAACGTTTCCCCCAAAAAATAAACCGGAGATTACAGAACCTGTATAGACTAAATAAATTGAAACGAACGAACCCACAATCAAAAAAACCGGAAACACGGCGTTTTTGAACTGTTCAGAATTGGGATACTCCTTCATTTTAATCAAAATTGAGGCCAAATAATAACCGGATTGCACAATCCAAATTACAACATAGGCTTTTACAGACAACCAACTTTGCATCTGAAGAATCCCTTGCTTATAATTATTCGGCGTATTCAACGGGGCCCCTTGAATCAGATTTGGAATACCTAAACTAACCAGCGTAAACAGGGGCAATACCCAGTGATACCAAGAAAAATCCGGGCGTTTGGTAGGTTCTTTTATCCAATTAATATATAGGTACAATCCATACCCCAACAAAAATTGAGAGAAAGAAGATAAACCCAAAAAATTGAACAATGAAGGAAACCAATTTACTTCAAAACTGAAATAAACCAAACTGCGAAAGGCCATAACTAACAACATGAGGATTGCAATTTGTGTACCCCAAGATTTGGGCAGTTTGAACCGAATAAATAGG
>JBIKIM010000065.1:0-6019 GCA_044361605.1 Bacteroidia bacterium
CCCTTTGGGATTCCAATATTCAGGGTGATTAGTTTTTCATACCTTTGTAATATGGAAAAATTGGTCATAGTTGGTGGGGGAATTGTGGGTATAGCAAGCGCCTATCAAATATGGATTCATAATCCTGAGGTTCACATTACCATCATAGAGAAAGAAGCCACTTTAGCGGCACACCAAACTGGTCATAATAGTGGTGTTATTCATTCGGGCATTTATTATAAACCCGGCAGTTTGAAAGCCGAAAATTGCCTTCGTGGGTATCGTATGCTACTTGATTTCTGTAAGGATAATAACATCCCCTTTGAACTTTGTGGAAAGGTTATTGTTGCAGTCGATGAATCTGAATTTAAGGCCTTAGACACCTTATATGAGCGCGGTATACAAAATGGTTTGGCAGGATTGAAGCGCTTGAGTGAATCAGAAATAAAAGAATACGAACCCCATGCGCGCGGTTTAAAAGGCATTTTTGTTCCCCAAACCGGTATTGTAAACTATCGTCAGTTGACCGATGCAATTGCCGCTGTTTTAGAAAATTCCCCTAGAGTAGAAATACGAACTTCCACGGAAGTATTGGGATTTGAAATCAAAGAAAATAGCGTAGAAGTGGCAACCAGTAGTGGACCAATAGTCGCAGATAAAGTAGTTAATTGTGCCGGACTGCAATGCGATAAGATTGCCGCCTTGGCCGGTGAAAATCTCAATGTGCGCATCATACCATTCCGGGGTGAATATTATACCATCAATCCGAAAAAGGCCCATTTAGTCAAGTCGCTTATTTATCCAGTTCCCGATGCACAATTCCCTTTTTTAGGGGTTCATTTTACCCGCCGAATTACAGGAGAAATTGAAGCGGGACCAAATGCCGTATTTGCATTTAAGAGAGAAGGGTATAGCAAAACTAGCTTTGATTTCTCTGATTTTTGGGGAAGTATTTCATGGCGTGGATTTCAAAAAGTGGCTTTGAAATATTGGAAAATGGGTATGGGAGAATACTATAGGTCGTATTCTAAAGCTGCATTCACGCGCGCCCTGCAAAAATTGATTCCGGAAATTAAAGCAGAAGATTTAGTTCCAGCTCCTGCAGGCGTGCGGGCACAAGCCGTTGATAAACAAGGGAATTTACTTGATGATTTTTACATTCAACAATCTTTGTATTTTATCCATATCCTGAATGCCCCAAGTCCTGCGGCTACCTCTGCATTATCAATCGGATTAACCGTATCCGAGCGCTTATATCCCAGCAATTAATAATGTTCAATGAGCAGTGGATTATTGCACACACTTGAAAAGTATCTGCCCAATGGCAGTGCACAATATGCGCATGATTTGCTGTGGAAATATGGCATTCAATTGCACATTAAAAAACCGCGCAAAACAAAATTAGGCGATTATCGTCCTCCTAAGCCTGGAGAACCCCACCGAATTAGTATTAACAACGACCTGAATCCGTATGCGTTTATGGTAACCTTTCTGCATGAGACCGCGCATTTGATTAACTTCGAGAAAAACGGATTTAAGGTAAAGCCGCATGGGATTGAATGGAAAGGCGAATTCCACGAAGTGGCGAAACCCATACTTACGCCGAGTTATCTTCCCCAAAATATATTGGCGGCCATTAGTAATTACGTCAAAAATCCAGCAGCCAGCAGTTGTACGAGTCCGGAATTGGTTCGTACCCTAAAACAATACGATCTGAGGGAAGAACTTCATTTATTGGTTGAAAGTATTACCGAAGGGGCCGGTTTTTATATTGAAAATAGATTGTTCATACGGGGACCTAAATTGCGCAGTAGGTACCGTTGTCAGGAACTTACTACCGGTAAATGGTATTTTGTTCCCGGATTAATGGAGGTAAAGCCCAAACTTTAAACTAATTTTGAAGCAATGCCCGTGCTCTCTATTGTTATCCCAGCCTATAATGAAGCCAAAACCATTCACTTTATCCTTGATAAGATTCAAGAGGTGACCCTTATTGGTGGTTTTCAGAAAGAAATTATTATTGTTGATGATTGTTCAAAAGACGGTACCTATGAGGTGCTATGTGCTTATCAGGAAAAAAATCCCGGACTGTTTATAAATCTCAATCGCCACGAAAAAAACAAAGGCAAAGGAGCGGCATTACATACCGGCATTAAGGCGGCTACAGGAGATATAACCGTAATTCAAGATGCCGATTTAGAATACGATCCGCAAGAGTATAATATATTATTAAAGCCTTTTGTAGACGAGGTTGCCGATGTGGTTTACGGCAGTCGATTCATGGGCGGAAATCCCCACCGTATCTTGTTCTTTTGGCACAGTATTGGTAATAAGTTTTTGACTTTCCTATCGAATATGTTCACTAATTTGAATCTTACGGATATGGAAACCTGTTATAAAATGTTCCGAACCAATATGCTACAATCCATTCATTTGAAAGAAAATCGCTTTGGATTTGAGCCTGAAATTACCGCTAAAATTGCTAGAATTGAAGGGGTTCGCATTTATGAGGTTGGTATAAGTTATTACGGCCGAACCTTCGAAGAGGGTAAGAAAATTGGATGGAAAGACGGTTTTAGAGCCATTTACTGTATCCTGAAATACAACCTATTTGTCAGAAAATAACGACTTTCGAAAATAAAGGTTCTCAATTTGTTAACGTTTTAGTGGGGGTTGTTTTTGTCTTAAAATTCTACGTTATTTGAATAAACAACATAAATGCCTATGGATAAAAAAACTACACGGATTTTATTTAGCATTGACAAGAATGTGCAATTTGAACACGCATTGAATGCGGCATTGTACATCAGCAAAAAAGCCAATTTGAGCCTAACCTATGTTCAAACCTCTGATTCTTACAATTTGTTGGGGAACACGGACATGGATTCGTTCAAAGCAGATTTCAAACGTACCCATTTTAAAGATATCGAATACCTAAAATCAGAGGGGCCTTTTTGGAAAACCCTCGCGAAGGTTGCCGATGCGCACGATTGCAATATGATTGTGGTAGGTGCCAATAGTGTAAAAACGGGATTTTTAGGAGGTGGTATGTCACCAACCGTAAACACATTTAATGGAACCCTACTGTTTCTTAATGCGACTACCAAATGGGAAACCCCCAATACCATACTTATGCCCTTAGATGGCCAATCTGAGACCCGTCAGAAATTTTATCGCGTTTCTGAATGGGCCCAAATTACCCGGTCATCCGTGCACGTTTATGGGGTAAGCAGTCCGGCCGATAAAGAGGATACGCGTTATGTTCATGCGTATTCATTACAAGGTAAAAACTATATGGAGGAACGCAAAATAAAAACCTCCATGGAAGAGTTGCCTACTAAAGATGCGGCCCAAAGCATATTGGAGCGTTCTCAGCAGTTGCGCACTTGTTGGATTAGCGCCGTAAGTAATAGCGAAGGCGTATTCAAAACCAGCGCTTTTCAAAAGGTTTGCGAGAAATCTGAAGTCCCCGTCTTGATAATCCCTTATAAGGAAATATCAGGAATGGGTGGTGTGGGGTATTAACCCCTTGCTAAATAGAGCATTAAAGGCCTTCCCTTGGGGAAGGCCTTTTTTATGAAACGACAACTTGGGCGGCTTCCTTAACTGGGGAATTAGTTTGTGTGGCGATTATCGCAATTTTTTAATAAATCAATTGCGCTATTGATGATGAAAATCGCAAAAAAAATAACGAAATTGCGACTACATGCAGGCCATTAAAGAAATTCAATCGTTCATCCAAGAAGGCAAATCCCCTGAAATACTTTTTTGGGTTGGTTGTGCCGGAAGTTACGACGAAAGAGCCCAACGCGTTAGCAAAGCGTTTGCCGAAATTCTCCAAAAAGCAAACGTAGAATTCGCCATACTTGGAGCTGAAGAAGGCTGTACGGGTGATCCCGCGAAACGCGCCGGAAATGAATTTCTTTTTCAAATGCAAGCCATGCAAAACATAGAGGTTTTGAACGGTTATGCGATTAAAAAAATTGTTACGGCTTGTCCTCATTGCTTCAATACGCTTAAAAATGAATATCCATCGCTAGGGGGGAATTATGATGTGGTACATCATACCCAATTCATCAATGAATTGATCGAACAAGGTCGTTTGGCCATTGAAGGAGGTCCCTTTAACGGTAAGAAAATCAAATATCACGACAGTTGTTATTTAGGTCGGGCTAATGGGATTTACGAAGCCCCTCGGATGATTATTGAGCGCTTAGACGCAGACTTACAAGAAATGAAACGCTGTAAAACCAACGGTTTGTGTTGTGGGGCCGGTGGAGCACAAATGTTCAAGGAAGCAGAAAAAGGGCACAAAGAAGTCAATATCGAAAGGGCAGAAGAAGCCGTTCAGGGCAATCCCGATATCATTGCCGTAAATTGCCCGTTTTGTATGACGATGATGCGCGATGGGACTAAACACCTCGACAAAGAAGCTGAAATTGCCGTTATGGATATCGCCGAGTTGGTAAATCAGCATACAAAATGATTATACCGCATCTACCCGATAACAGCCGCGTTTGGTTTTTTGGGGCGAACATGTTGTTAGATTCACAACAAACAGAAACTCTTTGTCAAAGACTAGATTTATTTGTGTCGGATTGGAAAGCGCATGGAGCCGATTTGCGCGCGGGCTATACCCTAATACACGATTCAATCTTAATAGTGGCTGTAGATCAATCAGCTGCTGCGCCTACGGGTTGCAGTATAGATAAAGTGTTTAAATTGCTGAATGACTTCCCTGTTGATTTCTTTCAACGCTTAACCGTGTGGCAGCCCTTTTGCAATACAGCAAAAATATTTTCAATTAATGCCGCTCAGGAGGCGTTTATGTCGAAAGAAATTGACAGCCATACGCTGGTTATTAATCCCCTCATTCAAACGCTTGGGGAAGCCCGTGAACGTTTGTATATACCATTGTCCGAATCGTGGGCTTACGCTAAGATTTCCCAATGAAAGATAAACGAATAGCCATCTTATTCCTAACCATCTTCATAGATTTGTTAGGATTTGGTATCGTAATTCCTATTTTACCCAATTTGGCTAAAACAATGGCCTCTGCCAGCGACTCTGGATTAAATCCGGATGTGGCCGTGGGCCTAGTAGCGGCGGTTTTTTCTATTATCCAGTTTTTGTTCGCGCCCTTATTTGGAGCGCTATCCGACCGCATCGGTCGCAGACCTATAATTTTAGGTTCTATTGTTGCCAATGTTTTGGGATATACTGTTTTTGGTTTCGCGGGATCTTTTGCCACCTTGTTATTGGCTCGGATAATTTCAGGTTTTGGCAGTGCCAATATAAGCGCGGCACAGGCCTATATCGCTGATATTTCAGATGCAAAAGACCGCGCGAAAAAAATGGGTATTATCGGAGCGGCCTTTGGCCTAGGATTTGTTTTTGGTCCCCCTTTGGGTGGTTGGTTGTACTCCGCTGGATCTCATTCTACCTACGGCGGAATGATGTTTGTGGGACTTTTTACGGCCTTGTTATGTGTATTGAATTTTGTATTGGCATTTGTGTTACTCCCCGAGAGCAATACCCAAATGGGGGGCGTTCGGCGTAAACCTATTGATACCTTTAAAGGAATGGCCAAGGCCTGGAACATTGAAATAATCGGAGAATTATTGCTCATCAACTTTATATACATTACCGCTTTTAGTATGATGCAAATCAATGCAGCCGTGTTGTGGAAAGAACATTATTCTTTGAGCCCAAAAGCCATAGGAAATATTTTCGGTGTAATTGGTGTATTTTCAGCTATCGTTCAAGGGGGATTAATCGGATTTTTCCAAAAGAAAATAGGTGTCAATCGTATGCTCCTTTGGGGTTGCCCTATCGCGGGTTTAGGACTCACCCTCATACCGCTGCCAAGCTTGGAATGGTTTTATCCTGTTCAGGTTTTAGCGATTTTATTTTTAGCGGTAGGGAATGGACTGCTGATGCCATCGGTGAATAGTTTGGTTTCTCTTCATTCTCCGGCAGATTCTCAAGGTAAAATGCTTGGAATTTTACAAAGTATGGGCTCATTAGCCCGTTCTATTGG
>JBIKIM010000066.1:0-5991 GCA_044361605.1 Bacteroidia bacterium
TGGCGGGTCTTTTACGCACCGCCTCTAAACCTTCAAGTACCTGAATATTTTCGGCACCGTAATTACTTTTTGATGGATCGCTCATAGTTGCGTTTTGACTAAAATCGTTGTTGGTGTAAAATTAACGCAAAGCCAACGCAATAAGGCATTTCGACTTGGGTACTTTTCCACAAAAAGTAGTCGATTTATAGACCGTCGGGCCCAAAGAAACTTTGGGAAATATTTCCTGTTTCGCGAAGGTAATCAACAAGCGTGTGGATGTATTTCGATTTCTGTTCAATCGTTTTAATTCGAGAACTCAAATAGCGATTTTCTCTGGTATTGAGCAGGAAAATAGTACCATCACCAGAATCGAATTTTTCTCGTTCCAACTCGAATAATTTCAAGTACCCATTTTCAACATTTTTTAAATGTTCGTAAACATCGCGATACACAAATCCCTGTTGGCGAAGCGCCCTGATTTTTAAATCCGTTTCGTTTAATTTGAACTGAAACAATTGTGTTTTTTGTTCAAAGGTGTATTTCGATACTAAATAAGCGCCTCGTTCTTTGCGCAGAAAAAGTGGTGCTGAAATATTGAACCCGAACCGACGATCGCCGTTAAAGTTATTATCGCCGTATATACCTTGGAATAACTGCTGGTATTCAAGGTCGAATTTTGGAAGTAAATTGTACCGCTGCAACCTCAAATCCAATTGCTTTTGTTGCAAATCCCAATCTATATTTTTGAGATCTGGTAGCAATCCTAATACAATCGACTCCACTGCGGTTTGAACAAATAAAGAATCTAAAAAGTCTAATCCGGCCGAAGTAGGTAAAATATTCTCAGCAATTACAACACCCTTCCAAGAACCTTCTTCCCCAGAAATCTCCCACAAATGTCTGCTGAGCTGCAAACGTTGTTTATACGTATTGGCGTTCCATTCTTTGGCCCGAGTTCGGAATAGTTCAAGTTGAATGTAATTTTCGAGCGTATCCATACCGTTGCATCCCCCGGCTTCGAAAAGCTGTCGAAGGGCAATCTGTCGGTCTAAAGAAAGCATCATGCCCAACCGATAGGCCTTTTCCTGTTCGTGGGCAATATACCAATCAACATAATCTCCCCAAATGGTTTGACTTAAATCTTGGAGTTGAATCTTTTGTATTTCTAAGGATTGGGTTCTAAAAATCTTTGCTTTGGCTAAGGTAGTTCGGCGTTCATCCGTAAGCAGTCCTTTAAGCAAAGGAACACTAATTCCGGCATAACTCAGTCCCTCTGCGGGGGTAAAAGACTCGGGGTTTATATAGGTACCCCGACCTGATTCAAAGCCGGTTTCAAACTGCAAGGGACTTGCTGTAGGCAATTCTAAACCCACGGATTCGCGGCGGTAGTAGGGCAGTGTGCCCGCTTCTTTTTCCGTTTTATCGAATGTAAACCGTGGGTCAAATGCGCCTCTTTTTTCGCGCAATGACGCTTTACCTAATAATGATTCATACCGGTAGGCACGCACTAATGGGTGCGAGTTTTGTACAAATTCAATAAGTTCTAAAATGCTTAAATCCAAAGAATCACTACGTTCAATTTCTAAGGAAGTTTCCTCAACCCCTTTTGGTTTTCTTTCCTTAGGATTTTGACCTAATGCGTAAGATGGGGCAAGGCAAAATAGGGAAATAAAACACCCGAAAATGATGCCACAGCATTTTTTTATATGACTCCAAGAACGTTTCATTTATTTCTTTGAGAAATCTTTCTTTTTGTCTTCAGTTTTAGGCGTATTACTCACTCTTGTGCGGTTGTTATGATAAAAATCAGGTGGAAATCCACTCAATTGACGCCATATTTCATACCATACAGGAACCGTTTTTAACAACATGTAGGCTCGTGCACCCACACCGATTTTCAATTGCTCGGGCCATTGTTTTTTATCTACTGCCATTTTTACCAGAACCCGATAATTGCCAGTAGGCTGTAAGGCGTTGTCAACCGCATAAATCTCGCCTGGAAAAGTTCCATAGGAAAGGTCGGGCCATCCTGAAAATACCATAGTTGGCCACCCGTCAAATACAAATTGGGCAGGTGCACCAATTTCAATAAGCGGCATATCAATTGGCTTCACGAATAATTCTACCGCTAAATTGATTTCTGAAGGAACGATAGTACACAGGGCTTGTCCTTCACTAACTGCAATTCCAACACCATTTGAGAGTGTTTGAGACACGAGTCCTTTTTGCGGGGCCTTTACGACATAAAATCCATTTCGTATTTGATAGTTCGAATATAGGTTTCGCAGTTTTGATACTTCCGTTTCGGTATCCATTTGAGCCGAAATGGCACTGTATCGTTCGCTTTCTGCTTTGGCAAGTTTTTCGCCGTATTCGGCATCTATGTTCTTAAGCTCAATTCGCGCATTTTCTATGGCATTAGTGGCCATGTTCAATTTGGCTTCTTGAATCAATTTCTTGGCTAAAGCCTCTTGGAATTTGACCCTTCGATTTTCAACATCTAAAGGACTCTTGATTTGTTTTAGGCTAAGAAGACTGTCTCGGACTAATTGTTGTTGGGCGATTTTTAAATTGATGTTGGCTGCTTGCATTTCAGCAAACTCCGAATTGTAACGGAGTTTTTCCTGTTGGAGCTTCACACGTGCTTTCTGAATCGCAAAATCCCGGTTGGCTTCTAATTGGGTGATTTGTTGATTGATGGCGTTGACCTTAGCAGAATAACTGAGAATTGAGTTTTCTTTAGCTTTTATTTGGGTCGACGTTTGGTCTATTAAATCAGGATCTAAATATTCACTTTTTGTTTCTGTTAAAACGGCAATCGTGTCGCCTTCATTGACTTGGTCACCATCTTTTACATACCATTTTAAAATTTGACCTGAAATAACGGTTTGTATAGATTGGGGCCTTTCGCTAGGCCTAAGCGTTGTTACTACGCCTGTAGTCTGAACGTTTTGGGTCCAAGGGAGAAACATGAAAACTATTGTAATAATCGTACCGACAACGATCAGACGCCGCGTATACAAAGCGACCCAAGGACTGTCTTGAAAATGTATATTATTGATCATCGGATTCAGCTTGAATTACGTTAAGTTTTTCCATTGATATACCACAGTCATAGAGGTTTTCTACGGTAAGAATGAGTTTTTCTACGGCATCTAAAAGGGTTATGATTAATATTTCCGCCGCTAAAAACTGCCCTAAACTGATACTCTGCTCTACGAGTAGGTAACTGCCAATTACCAGTAAAAACGCGGTAAATACTACCTTTGTTATGACACCAAGCCAAGCTTGTCTATAAACCACACCGAAGTGAATGGTACGACCCTCTGAGTATTCATTCAAACGAAAATCTAACATGGGTAACTCATCTTCGTTTTTATTTAGCCACAAGTTTCTCAAAGACAGGGCCGCTTTAAATTTGAAATTTGATTCATACCGTGCGGTATCGAATCCGCGCTTCCAAGTCAAACGTAAAACCCAATAAATAACGAATACCATAACGAACCCAAAGGCAATGAACAAGGGATGGTAAACTGCCAATAGCAATAAACCAAATACCGCTTGAAGTAATTTACTCGTAAAATCCACCAGTAATTTGGAGAGACTCTTTTGGAGCGTTACGATGTCTAGGAAATACGTAGTTCTGGTTTCCCATTGTTCAGTCATTTTAACCCCTTTTTCTTTCAGCTCAAGAATCCGATCCCTGAATTTAATACTAAAATGCAAGAAAAGTTTGCGCTGGATAGATTCGGTAATACTAATCTGTGCCATTCTTGTCAAACCAGATAGTAATACGGCCATGGTGATTAATACCGATAAGAAGAACCAGCTGGTATTTAAACGACCTGCCATAACGTATCCTATGATGGTTTGGATTCCGAGTGGCAGCGCCAAACTTATAACACCAGAAAAAATAGCATAGATATACAAGTATTTTATATTTCGACTCTCAATTTTTATCACATCGAAAATAAGTGATAAGGGAGTACGGTTGCGAATTTCGTTTTGTTTGAATGGCATCCTCTCGGAATTATGATTTATGCAAAAATAGAGTATTTGGTTTACTTTCCGCGCCCTTGTATCATGGTTAAAGCCGTGTTGAACATGATTTTGATATCCAAACCTAAGGACATATTCTCCAAATAGAACACGTCGTATTTCATTCGTTCTATCATTTCAGCAACGCTTTCGGCATAACCATATTTGATTTGTCCCCAACTTGTGATTCCTGGCTTTACTCGATGTAAACGCTTGTAAAGTGGCGCTTTATCAATGATTTGGTCTATGAAGAACTGTCTTTCTGGTCTTGGTCCCACCAAGCTCATTTGGCCTAAAAGGACATTGAAAAACTGTGGTAACTCGTCTAATCTTGATTTACGTAAAAAGATCCCGATGCGTGTACGTCGGTCATCAGATTCGCTACTGAGTCGCGGACCCTTCGATTCAGCATCGACGAACATACTCCTAAATTTGATGATTTTAAAGGGGATTCCCTTATAACCGATTCGTTCTTGGGTGAAAAATATGGGTCCCTTTGAATCAAAACGGATTAAAGTGGCGATAACCGTAAATAGAGGTATACAGAAAATCAGAGCTAAAAACGACAAAACAATATCCATTCCGCGTTTAACAAATTTTTGCCAATACGGCATAACTTCAAAATCAACCTCTGCTAATTTAGCGCCTAAAATATTGTTCATTTTCACCATTCCCATGACCATGTTGTACTCACTTGGTAGCATTTTAACGTGGACTTCTTGATTTTGAATGGTATCAATAATTTTGGGCACAACCTGTGATTCAGAATCTTCATTGGCAATGATTACATCTTCAATTTTATATTGGCTAATCAATGAAACCAGTTGTTCCCAAGAACCGAGTATAGGTAAGTTGTTTTGGGTATCTTGTGTGTTGATTTTTACGAGTCCTATAATTTGAAAGCCCTCATAAACATTTGGATTCTTCAATTCTTCTAGCAGTTGTTCGGCGGTTTCCCCCGTACCAATTACTAATGTTCGATAGCCCCAAATACGCTTTCGGAATTTACTAATTGTATAGGTGGCATTGAGCAATCGTAGCACTAAAGTGGTAAAGAAGTGGAATAGAAATAATATGCCGAGTGAGGTATAATAATCTTGATAATTCGAAACACTGTCGTCCAAGATAAATAGGAAAAACAAAATCAAAACACCAAAAATTGAACTAAATAAGGTGTTCTCAAGTTCTTTAAGACGGGAACGACGAAGAATGTATTGATAATAGCCCGTCATGGCGTAAATAAAAATCCAGAACAAAGGAATAAAGATTAACCCAAGAAAAAGCTTGATATCTTGATTTACAGGAATCTGATATCCGTGTTTTACGGCTTCAATTACATTTTTGCGATATAAAAACAAGGCAAGCCAACTGATTACAGCGGCAAAGAAATCAGCGGCAACATGCCAAAACAATCTAACAGTAGCCCTACGCATTATTTTAAATAGCTTAAACGCAGGTTGTCAATTAAAAATTCTCTAGAACCTGCATAATCCTGTGGCTTGTCTGCACTAAAGAATATTTCGTATTGGGTATTTGCGGGTTGACCTTGAACTTCATAGATTAGATTGAGGTAAAAGCGTTTCCACTTATTATTGGTCGGATTAACGGTAACATAGGGGATGTACTCAATTTGTGAGGATCCAAACCGTCTAATAGCAACCAATACCGGTAGGGCGGTATTGATATCAAATTCTAATACCACATCGCGCCCATCAGCAGGTACATTTGAAATGCGTTGAAAATACGCCAAATCCATACTCCGAAAACTGTCGATATCCGTAAATTCTGAAACAAAAACCAATGAGGGTTTGGAAAAGCGCGTATTTAAATCATAGGGCCTTAATTCGATTTGAGTCCGGTCTAACGCGTCTTTTCTAATCGGCACTAACGTTGAACTGCTATCTTCAAAATCTTCTTGCCATACAATTTCCACGTTAGAACGGTAACGAAATAGGGGAGACCAAGTAACTG
>JBIKIM010000067.1:0-5942 GCA_044361605.1 Bacteroidia bacterium
CTTGAGGGAAAGGGAATGCATGATTAGTTGTTAGTTGTTAGTTGTCAATTGTAAGTTGTCAATTGTAAGTTGTTAGTTGTCAATTGTAAGTTGTCAATTGTTAGTAATTGAGCGCCAATTACTCTAGGAGTGGGGAGTTTTAATTTTGTGTTAAATATGCGTATTCACAAGGGTGGCGCGCTTAGTGATTTCTGTTTGTCTTATATTCGTGGAACCAAATAATTAAAATACAAATGATTCGTTTAGCCCTCATTTTGGCCATTACCATTGCCTCTATTACCATTAGTGCCTGCGGCAATTCTTCTGATTCAGCCAAGGAGAATTCAAGCTCGGACTCTCTCAGTGTAGACACGCTTAATTGGGGATTTTCGACTAAAATGCAATTGTTCGTAGACTCTATTTCTCAGCATTTAGAGGGAATTGATTCTTCCCGCAAACAAGAGCTCAATATACTAGCAGACTATATTCAAGAGTCGCTTCAAAAGGATACTACCGTTCAGCTGACCTATATCTGCACGCACAATTCCAGAAGAAGTCATATGGCCCAGTTATGGGCTGCCGTGGCCGCACACTATTATGGGGTTAAGGGGGTAAAAACCTATTCAGGAGGAACCGAAACTACCGCATTCAATCAACGGTCTGTTGCCTGTCTGCAACGACAAGGATTTGAAATCACCCCGCTCAATGAAGATAAAAACACGCTTTACGCTGTAGTTTTCAGTCCTAAAGTCCCCGCTGTAAAATCATTTTCAAAGGTTTACAACGATTCAAACAATCCACAAAACGGATTTATTGCCGTAATGACGTGTTCCCATGCCGATGAGGCATGTCCCGTTGTAAATGGCGCAACTAAAAGGGTCGCTATACCCTATATAGATCCTAAAATTTCTGATGGCACCACTTTGGAATCACAGACCTATTACGACCGGAGTGCACAAATTGCCACCGAGGCGTTTTATGTATTCAAACGGGTGAAGGGATCTTTTTAAGCGACGGGCTCCCGTTCTGGGAATTGAGATTGAATCTTGCTTGACAGGTAAATATTTCCTGAAAAAAGTACGTATTTCTTCTTTCGTATTAATGAAAAAAGAAGTCTTCTGAATTATGAGCGTGTAATTTTAAAAAGTCTAAAAATGCGTTGCTCGCGGCACCCAACTTTTTTTGTTTGAGCCACACTACGTACCAGGAAGTTTCCAAGGGTAAGCCCTCCATAGGGATTATATGCAAGTCTTTTCGCTCTAATTCTTTCTTTATTCCTATCAATGGCATAATTGAATATCCCAATCCGGCAATTACGGCTTGCTTTACCGCCTCATTACTAGCAAGTTCAAATGGCGCATGCACTTTTAATTCTTTTTGAAAAATAAATTCCTCCATCATGGTTCGGGTACCCGATCCTTTTTCACGCATAATCAACGGGATTTCTTGCAAGAATTCGGGTGTTTTTATTGTTTCAGAGATTATTTGAGCGTTTTTTCCGGCTACTAAAAACAACCGATTGGGCATTAATGGCAAATAATCAATTTCTAGATTATTGGGCAAAATACTCATTAGGGTGAGATCTACTTTGTTTTGCTCCAAAGCCGTAATCACTTGAGTCTTATTTGAAACATCCAATTGCCATGAAATACCCGGTTCGCTTTGTGCAAAGCGTGACATCAAAAAAGGTGCAATGTATTTACCCGTTGAAACTACCGAAAATTTTATTTTACCCACCAACGTATCTTTAGGCCAGCGTAATCGCTGATTGAAAAAAGACACTTCCTCTAAAATCAATTGGCTATGGCGGTATACATCCATCCCGAATTCAGTGGCTTGAAATCGCTGATTGATTATTTCATATAAGGGCTCATCGAATTGTTTTTGAAAATTCTTCAGCTGTATGGAAACTGCGGGCTGGGTTAGGCTGAGTTGCTCAGACGCTACCGTAATGCTGCTGGCTTCGATCACCGCTGCAAAGATTTTAAGCTGACTTAAGGTATAGTTCATAAGATTTACTTATAATATACATAAACAATATAAATTACAATTATATATAAAATAGGGGGAAATTTGTTCACGACATGACCAAAAGAATTACAATTGCAAAAGGAGATGGTATTGGTCCAGAAATCATGGATGCTACCCTCTCAATTTTATTAGCCGCAGGCGCCGAGCTTGAGTTCGATGAGATTGAAGTTGGCGAAGCGGTTTATTTATCGGGAAATACTGCTGGTATAAGCAAAGAATCTTGGGAGGTAATTCGCAGGAATAAAGTTTTCCTCAAAGCCCCAATTACCACTCCACAAGGCGGAGGTTATAAGAGTTTGAATGTAAGTACACGAAAATTCCTCGGATTATACGCCAATATCCGGCCGTGCAGAAGCCTATCTCCTTATGTGAATACCAAACACCCCATTATGGATGTGGTTATTGTAAGGGAAAATGAGGAGGACTTGTATGCGGGTATTGAGCACCAACAAACCGACGAGGTGGTGCAGTGTTTGAAACTCATAAGTAGACCTGGATGTGAAAAAATCGTTCGTTATGCTTTTGAATATGCCCAAGTTAACGGACGCAAGAAAGTTACATGTTTCACAAAAGACAATATTATGAAGCAAACCGACGGACTCTTTCATCAGGTATTCGATGAAATTGCCTCCGAGTATCCAGAAATTGAAAATGAACATTGGATTATCGATATTGGCGCGGCAAAATTGGCGGATACGCCAGAAATATTCGATGTAATTGTAATGCCCAACCTTTATGGCGATGTATTGAGTGATGTAGCAGCACAAATTGCAGGTTCGGTTGGCTTAGCGGGTTCTGCTAACATTGGAGAAGAATGCGCTATGTTCGAAGCCATTCACGGTTCAGCACCCAGAAGGGCAGGACAAAACATGGCCAATCCAACAGGTCTGTTACAAGGGGCGATTTTAATGTTGCAACATATCGGACAAATTCACGTGGCTGAAAAAATTCAAAATGCCTGGCTGAGAACCATCGAAGAGGGCATTCATACCTACGACATATATAAAGAAGGGGTAAGTACTCAAAAAGTGGGAACTAAAGAGTTTGCCAATGCCATTATTGCGCGGATTAACCAAAAGCCGCAACAGCTTGCCGCAGTGTCTTACCCGAGCAACGCCGTTCTAAAGCTTCCCAAGTATAAAAGGAAACCCCTAAAAGAGAAACAATTGGTAGGCGTTGATTTATTTATCCATTGGCCGGGTACGGATGCAACGGAATTGGCGCAACTTATACAATCGATAATTCTGCCCGATGTGCAACTCGAAATGATAACCAATCGAGGAATAAAAGTATATCCAGATGGTTTTTCCGAAACATTCTGCACCGATCATTGGCGTTGTAGATTCAAACCTACCGACATTGAATTTACCAAAAAACATATCGCTCAATTATATCAAAACGCAATGAATTCAGATGTAGATGTAATAAAGCTGGAGCAATTATATACGTTCGACGGGAAGATCGGATATTCTTTAGGACAAGGTCAATAAGTCGTATGATCGTGCATCCTCTATTTGAAAACCGAACGGTTGCTATCGTTTCAAAGCATCAAAAGGAACGGGCGATTCTACCCGTTTTCAAAGCGCTTTTAGGTTGCGAGATGACGGTTTTAGACGGATTTGACACGGACAAATTTGGAACCTTTAGTGGTAAAATTGACCGGTTAAAAAACCCTATGGACACCATCAAAGACAAATGCATTGCGGGTTTGGATAATTGGGATTGGGAATTGGGTGTGGCTAGTGAAGGCTCATTTGGGCCGCACCCTTTTATTCCATTTATTACCGCCAACGAAGAGTGGATGATTTTGATTGATCGTAAAAATGGTATTGAAATTTTAGAAAGAAGTATAAGTACAAAAACCAATTTCAACCAAGAAGAAATCGGTCATCTCGGCAATTTATTCGGCTTTGCCAAACGCATTGGATTTCCTGAACACGGGATAATTCTCAAAGATGCTGTAGAAAACGCAACGCACTTTGTGGATCGGATGGATACCATTGAGGCGTTAATAGAAGGCTTTTATCGGCTAAAAAAAGTCAGCAAAACCGTCATTGCTGAGACCGATATGCGCGCATGTTACAATCCCACGCGCATGGCCCATATTGAAGAATTATCACGACAATTGGCCCGTTCTATTAAATCCGAATGTCCACAGTGCCAATTCCCCGGTTTTAAAGTACAACATGTAATATCTGGCTTACCTTGCAAATTCTGCGAAACCCCTACCCGCAAGGCCCTAAAACATATCCAGGAATGCAAACGTTGTGGTTATTTACATACCATTTCTTACCCCGCTGGAATTCGTTGCGCCGATCCGGGCGATTGTGACCGCTGCAATCCGTAAAACAACTACCTATTGCTTATCTTTGCTTAATTCAGTAAATGAAAAGAGTGGCCGCATGGATATTGGTTTTGGTACTGGTCCTTCCTATTGGAATGAGCGGTTTATATTTACACTGGCAAAAGTACAAAGTTCGAAAATCCGTAAAAAAAGTCCTGCTTCAAGAAACTTCCCTAAAAAACTTAACCAAACTGACATTTAAAAAAGCAGAAGTAAATTCTTTGGTTGCTTGGGAAGAAGAACACGAATTCTCTTTTAATGGTCAGATGTACGATGTTGTTTCTACCCAAATGGATACCGACAGCATATCATATTGGTGCTGGCCCGACGATAAAGAAAGTCAATTGAATGAATCCTTAAATCGGCTTATAGCTAAGGCACTATCCAATTCAACCGAACGCCATCGAAAAAAAACAGAGGCCCTGAATATTTACTTGAAACTGTTCAAAGAAAATACGGTTGTGCTTATTGCCCCTGTCCTATACCCGCTTCCTATTTCTTATTTCACGAGTCAATTTAAAGCTCCCCAGCCCTACATTAATTCATTGTTTCGTCCTCCGTGCTGGGTTTGATTCTAATTTAAATTCTTGAGACTGCATTCAAAGCGACTTGCAATTTTCAATAATAATTCAAACCCTAATTTTTACGAAAAATGAAACAATACCTATTCGTTATAGGCTTATTGGGATTGTCTGTAATAGGAAAATCTCAGATAATAACCATACAAAATAAAGAAAACAATCTCCCCATAGAAGGCGCGATACTGTTACAAGAGCATCCGTTGGTATCGGTGAGCAGCAATGTTTTGGGACAAGTTAAAATTGAACAATTTGATTCGTCTCGAAAGGTAGAAATAAGTGCCGCAGGCTACCAAAATCAGACCATTCGCCTATCGGAAGTCCTTTCTAAAGCCCAATTCACGATTCAACTTATCCCCTCTGAATTGGTTATGAATGAAATCATAATTTCTGCTACGCGTTGGCACGAATCGAGTAAAAACATCCCCCAACAAAGCACCCAAATCAGCCACCGCGACATCACTTTAGCGCAACCCCAAACGGCCGCTGATTTATTAGGCAGTAGCGGCAAAATATTCATCCAGAAAAGCCAGCAAGGGGGCGGATCTCCCATGATACGTGGATTTGCGGCCAATCGCTTAATTTACACCGTAGATGGTGTTCGCATGAACAATGCTATTTTCCGCGGGGGAAATTTACAGAACGTTATTAACCTCGATCCCTATAATACCCAAAATACAGAGGTTATTTTCGGTCCCGGATCCGTAATTTATGGCAGCGATGCCATCGGAGGGGTGATGAGTTTCCAAACCCTCCAACCCCAACTTTCCCTCGGCAAAAAAAAGCTGATAACAGGAAATTCGACCGATCGATTATCAAGTGCCAATAAAGAAAAAAACATACATCTCGATTTGAATATTGGCCTCAGCAAATGGGCCTTCATAACCAGTTTTACGCATTGGGATTTCGACGACCTAAAGCAGGGGCGCTATGGTCCGGATGATTATCTGAAACCTTACTTCGTAGAACGTGTTAACCAAGTAGACTCGGTGCGCAAACAGGGTGACCCC
>JBIKIM010000068.1:0-5891 GCA_044361605.1 Bacteroidia bacterium
GCCGTATTGACCTTCGTTGGTTTCTTTTTGGCGGGTTTCATATATGTTTGGAAAAAAGGCGCCCTAGAATGGGAGCGTTAATCGAAAATTATGGTAAAAATTGTTAATGCGCCGGAAGGCATGGAAGGACAAGGTTTTTTTGCAACCTCGTTTGATAAAGTTATTGGTTTGGCGCGCGCCAATTCTCTATGGCCTTTACCATTCGCAACTTCTTGTTGTGGAATTGAGTTCATGGCTACCATGGGTGCTAATTTTGACTTAGCCCGATTTGGTTCTGAGCGCATGAGCTTTAGTCCCCGCCAGGCAGATTTACTGATTGTAGCGGGAACAATTTCCAAAAAACTAGGACCTGTTTTAAAGCAGGTATACGATCAAATGGCAGAGCCCAAATGGGTTTTGAGTGTTGGTGCCTGTGCGTCTAGTGGAGGTATTTTTGATACGTATTCGGTATTACAAGGAATCGACCATGTAATCCCCGTAGACGTGTATGTTCCTGGCTGTCCTCCGCGTCCTGAACAAATCATTGAAGGCATTCTGAAAATTCAAGAATTAGCCAAAAATGAAAGTTTACGCCGCCGCGATAGTTCTGAATATCGTAAAATGTTGGAAAGTTATAATATTCAATAATACAGGACTATGAGCGAATTTGCCAGTACGATTAAGGAAACCTTACTTACCCGCTTTCCTGATGCCTCTTATGAATTAGATGCATACCAAGAGCATAATTATATTCTTTCGGTTGGAAATGTCCACGATGTCATTGAATGGTTGAAAGGTGAGGGATTTAATTTCCTAACCGATTTAACCGGTAGCCATTTTCCAGATAAAGAAGGGGCTCAATTTCAAGTGGTATACCATATTCATCATTTAAGCCAAAACTTGCGATTGCGTTTGAAAGTTGATTTGGCTGAGGATAATCTTGAAATACCAACGGTAACAGACCTTTATGCAGCCGCCAACTGGATGGAGCGCGAAACCTTTGACTTTTTTGGAATTCAATTTGTAGGACATCCCAACCTCACAAGGATTTTGAACGTTGACGATATGGATTACCATCCCATGTTAAAGGCGTATGCATTGGAAGACGAAACGAGAACAGACAAAGACGATACATTTTTTGGAAGATGAGCGAATTAGATTTACAAAACAAGAAAGTAGCGCCATTCGCGAGTTCTGAAACAATCGATGGACAAATTGCTACTTTAAATTTAGGACCTACACACCCTGCAACCCATGGGATATTTCAAAATGTCCTTCAAATAGATGGCGAAAGGATTTTAAGTGCGGAGCAAACCATCGGGTATATTCATCGTGCTTTTGAGAAACTTGCAGAACACCGTCCATACAATCAAATCACCCCAATTACAGATCGGTTGAACTATTGCTCTTCACCGATTAATAACATGGGTTGGCATATGACGGTTGAGAAATTAATTGGAGCAGAAATGCCTAAGCGCGTTGATTACATGCGGGTTATCGTTATGGAACTCGCACGTATTGCCGACCATTTGGTGTGTAACTCTGTAATTGGAGTAGATACTGGAGCCTTAACGGGTTTTACGTATATGTTTCAAGAGCGGGAAAAAATCTACGATATTTATGAAGAGATTTGCGGGGCACGTTTGACAACCAATGTGGGTCGTATAGGTGGGTTTGATCGCGACTTTAACAAAACGTTCATTACTAAATTGCGAACGTTTCTGAAAGAATTCCCCAAAAATCACGACGAGTTTGGAGCCCTTTTAGAACGAAATAGGATTTTTATGGACCGTACCATCGGTGCAGGACCGATTTCAGCCGAACGCGCATTGAACTACTCGTTTGCAGGTCCCAATCTTAGAGCTGCAGGAGTGGATTACGACGTACGGGTAATGAAGCCCTATTCGTCCTATCAAGACTTTGATTTTAACATACCTGTGGGCAATGATGGTGATACTTACGATCGCTTTATGGTACGTCAGTTGGAAATTAAAGAATCCCTGAAAATAATACACCAAGCATTAGAAAACTTACCCGAAGGCGATTACCACGCCGACATTCCAAGTTTTTATCTTCCCCCAAAAGAAGAAGTATACTCAAGTATGGAAGCGCTTATTTATCATTTCAAAATTGTTATGGGGGAAACCCCAATTCCTAAAGGAGAAGTGTACCATTCGGTAGAGGGAGGTAATGGAGAATTGGGCTATTACTTGGTTTCAGACGGAGGTAGAAATCCATATCGCTTGCATTTCCGTAGACCCTGTTTTATCTATTATCAAGCGTATCCAGAAATGATTAAAGGATCCCTGTTGAGTGATGCCATTTTAACCATGAGTAGTATGAACGTGATTGCCGGTGAATTAGACGCTTAAATCAAATAAACGTGGAAGAATTAAAACCTAACATTCAGTTTCCCCAAGAACTTTTAGACGAAGTTCAACGGACTGTGAATATGTTTCCCGAAGGAAAACAAAAGAGCGCGTTATTGCGTGTTTTACATCTTGCGCAAGCCCATTGGGGGTATTTGTCTTCAGATGTAATGGACTATGTAGCCCGTTTGTTGCACATCCAACCGATAGAAGTCTACGAAGTTGCTACCTTCTATAGTATGTACGATACAACTCCTGTTGGAAAGGTTAAACTTGAGGTTTGTCGCACAGGTCCTTGCATGATTGAAGGGGCGGAGAAAATAATTTCATATATCGAAAAACAATTGGGAATCAAGGAAGGCGAAACAACGCCTGATGGTTTGTTCACGCTAAAAGCAGTAGAATGTTTAGGCGCTTGCGGATATGCACCCATGTTACAAGCAGGGGAGCAGTATCACGAACACCTAACCGAAGAAAAAGTAGATGAATTAATTGCAATGTATCGCCAAAAGCCATTGGCAAATTATATGGGTTTGAAGCATGACTAGGAAATTATTATTAGAAAACGACCACATCGAAGGCATTCGTACCTACGACGTTTATCGTAAAAACGGTGGTTATCGATCTGTAGAAAAAGCGCTTAAAACCATGTCTCCCGATGAAGTTGTGGAGGAGGTTAAGAAGTCTGGTCTTCGCGGACGCGGAGGTGCTGGATTTCCAACCGGTATGAAATGGAGTTTTTTAGCGAAACCAGACGGCGTTCCACGTCATTTATTGTGTAATGCCGATGAAAGCGAGCCAGGCACGTTTAAAGACCGATACTTGATGGAACGCATTCCGCATTTACTCATTGAAGGAATGATCGTTTCTTCATTTGCACTTGGAGCGAACCAATCGTATATCTACATACGTGGCGAATACATGTATGTGTTACAAATTCTTGAGAAAGCCATACAAGAGGCTTATGCCAACGGTTGGCTTGGAAAAAACATATTAGGATCTGGGTATGATTTAGAATTGTCTGTTGCGCCAGGTGCCGGAGCCTACATATGCGGTGAAGAAACTGCATTAATAGAAAGCTTGGAAGGCGAACGCGGTAATCCCCGCATGAAACCGCCTTTTCCAGCTGTTAAAGGTTTGTGGCAACGCCCAACTGTTGTGAATAACGTAGAAACCATTGCTGCCGTTGTACCTATCATTAATGATGGTGGCGATGAATATGCAAAAATCGGAGTGGGTCGCAGCACCGGAACTAAGTTGATTTCCGCATCTGGAAATATCAATAAACCAGGCGTTTACGAGATTGAACTTGGAGTATCTGTTGAAGACTTTTTATATAGTGATCAATACTGCGGAGGAATTAAAAACGGTAAAAAGCTAAAAGCTTGTGTGCCCGGTGGTTCTTCCGTTCCTGTTTTGCCTCATTTTTTAGTGTGTAAAACCGCTACTGGCACAGACCGCTTAATGACTTATGAAAGTTTAGCAGAAGGCGGATTTGAAACGGGAAGTATGTTGGGATCTGGTGGGTTTATTGTGTATGACGAAGACCAATGTATGGTTAGAAATACATGGAATTTCGCCCGCTTTTACCACCATGAAAGTTGCGGACAATGTTCGCCTTGCAGAGAAGGTACCGGTTGGATGAAGAAAGTATTGCACAATCTAGAATTAGGCAAAGGCAAAGTTGAAGATATTGATTTGCTTTGGGATATTCAAAGCAAAATAGAAGGGAATACCATTTGTCCACTTGGAGACGCAGCGGCATGGCCAGTTGCGGCAGCTATCCGTCATTTTAGAGAAGAATTCGAATGGCATGTTAACGAACCTATTTTGAGCCAAACCCGAAATTTTGGATTGGTAAGCGAAAAATCATTTATAACTCAAACCGTATAATTATGTCGGAAGACGCAAAAATCAAAATAACCATTGATGGTATAAGCACAGAAGTAGCTCCGGGAACAACTATTTTAAATGCAGCCCGGATGATTGGGGGCGATGTCGTGCCTCCTGCCATGTGCTATTATTCTTCTTTGGAAGGAAGCGGAGGTAAATGCCGTACCTGCTTGGTTGAAGTTAGTAAGGGAAGTGAAAAGGACCCACGACCGATGCCTAAGCTGGTAGTGAGCTGTTCAACGCCCGTCATGGACGGTATGGAAGTGCGAAATACTACGTCAGCCCGGGTATTAGAAGCCAGGAAAGGGGTTGTTGAGTTTTTACTCATTAACCATCCGCTAGACTGTCCCGTATGCGATCAAGCAGGTGAGTGTCATCTGCAAGATTTAGCTTTTGAACACGGACTAAGCAAAACCCGATATGAATTCAAACGACGTGAGTTTGACAAAGTCGATATCGGTGAATACATAAAACTACACATGACCCGATGCATTTTATGTTATCGGTGTGTTTATACAGCCAATCAACTTACGAATGGCCGCGAACATGGCGTTTTGAAGCGTGGTGATGCGGCAGAAATTGGCACTTTTATTGAGAAAAACTTAAATAATGACTTTATTGGAAACGTAATTGACGTTTGTCCAGTAGGAGCTCTTACCGATAAAACGTTCCGTTTTCGCAGTCGAGTTTGGTATACAAAACCCATGGATGCACATTGCGAATGCACCAAATGCAGCGGGAAGGTTGTTTTATGGATGATTGGCGATGAAGTAGCGCGCGTAACGGCGAGAAAAGATGCGTATGGCGAAGTACAAGACTTCATTTGCAACGAATGCCGCTTCGAGAAAAAAGAAAAAACCGATTGGATTGTTGAAGGACCCCGGAAAATCAGCAAGCACTCGGTGATTTCAGCGAACCATTATGAACGAGAAATTCCTAAACATACTATATTACTTAACAAGGCGTAATCATGGATAGTGCATTATTATTAGAAAAGTCAATTTTGGTTGCAATTTTGACCTTGATTACCTTGGGAATCGCCGCGTACTCAACGTATGGTGAACGTAAAGTGGCTGCTTTTATGCAAGACCGTATTGGTCCAAATCGCGCAGGTAAATTTGGACTTTTACAACCATTAGCAGATGCAGGAAAGTTGTTCTTTAAGGAAGAATTCATTCCTGTACAGGCTGAAAAATGGTTGTTTATACTTGGTCCCGCTGTGGCAATGGTTACCGCGACCATAACGAGTGCCGTAATTCCGTGGGGAACAGAAATACCCATGTTCGGAAGAAACGTTCAACTGCAAGTGGCCGATGTTAATATTGGGGTATTGTATATTATGGGTGTGGTTTCTGTAGGTGTATATGGAATTATGATTGGTGGATGGGCAAGTAATAACAAATATTCTTTATTTGGTGCCATTCGTGCCAGCGCGCAAATGATATCCTATGAATTAAGCATGGGTTTGGCATTAATTGCGGTAATCATGATGAGCGGTACCTTAAGTCTTCGCGAAATTGTAGCCCAACAAGCAGGGATGAATTGGAATATTTTTTACCAACCTATTGGTTTTATTCTCTTTTTTGTTTCGGCTTTAGCCGAGTGTAATCGTGCGCCTTTTGACCTACCTGAATGTGAAACCGAACTTAT
>JBIKIM010000069.1:0-5880 GCA_044361605.1 Bacteroidia bacterium
GAGTCCAGGTCTTGAAGCGGAAGAACGCGGTCAAGGAGAAGCCATTGCGCGCAACTTGATGGAAATGGCGGTATTAGAGGTGCCAATCGTATGCATAATAATCGGAGAAGGGGCTAGTGGTGGTGCTTTGGGCATTGGAGTGGGTGACAAGGTATTAATGATGGAATACACGTGGTATTCAGTAATTAGTCCTGAAAGCTGTTCGAGTATTTTATGGCGCACTTGGGATAAAAAAGAATTGGCCGCAGACGCGCTTCGTTTATCATCGAGCGATATGTTAAAAAATGGCTTAGTTGATGGAATTATTAAAGAGCCCATCGGTGGGGCCCATCATAATGCCGAAGAAGCATTTTCAGCGGTAAAGGCAGCCATAAAAAAGGAATTAAAAATTTTACGCGAGCTAGACAAAGAGACATTAGTAGCGCAACGAATTGATAAATTCTCTCAAATGGGGGTTGTGTTAGAGCCTGAAAATGGGGCCTAATGCGTTCCAAAATCTGTGAATTATTAAACATCCAATATCCCATCATTCAAGGGGGTATGATTTGGTGTTCGGGTTCGGAATTAGCTGCTGCCGTAAGTAATGCCGGAGGTTTGGGCGTTATTGGTTCGGGCAGCATGTATCCCGACATATTACGCAGTGAAATTCAAAAGTGTAAAGCAGCTACCGACAAACCGTTTGCAGTTAACGTGCCCTTGTTGTATCCCGATTTAGAGGCCCATATAGCTATAATTATCGAAGAAAAAGTACCCATCGTTATTACATCGGCTGGAAATCCTGCAACGTATACAGCGCGATTTAAAGAAGCAGGGTTAACGGTGATTCACGTGGTGGCCAATGTGAAATTTGCACAAAAAGCCGAGGCGGCTGGTGTAGATGCAATAGTGGCTGAGGGTTTCGAGGCCGGGGGACATAACGGACGTGAAGAAACAACCACCTTGTGCTTAATCCCCTTAATTAAACAACACGTGCAAATTCCTATTATAGCAGCCGGGGGCATAGGGAGTGGTGCGGCAATGGCGGCCGTTTTGTGTTTAGGTGCCGATGGCGTACAAATGGGCAGTCGCTTTGCAGCAACCTATGAAAGCAGTGCACACCTTAATTTCAAAGAAGAAATTGTTAGGGCTGGCGACGGTGAAACCGCATTAACGTTGAAAGAGATTACACCGGTGCGATTGCTAAAGAATGCCTTTTACCAACAGGTTCAATTGGCCTATGAAAAAGGAGCCGATAAAAATGAATTAACCGCACTTTTAGGCAGAGGCAGGGCTAAGAAAGGTATGTTTGAAGGCGATTTAATCGAAGGTGAATTAGAAATTGGTCAAGTAAGTGCCCAAATAAACGGCATCATGAGGGCCCGCGATGTAGTGGAAGAAACGATGTCTGACTGTTTAATGGTATTGCAAAAGACCAATAGGGCTTATAATTTTGATTGATACTATGGAAGAACAAGAAGTTAAATGGAAAGTTATTTACGTGGCGAGCAAGCAGGAAAAAAAAGTTTCTGCTTACTTTGATAAAGCCGGCGTAACCCATTACTTGCCTCTTTATAGAAGTTTGCGTTTTTGGAAAGACCGAAAAAAATGGGTCGAAATGCCTTTATTTAACGGGTATTTATTTGTTTTTCCTAATGATGCAGAACGCGATATCATCTTACAAACTCCAGGTGTCGTAAAGTTTATCCGTCACAATCAAAAAGATGCTACCATTCCAGAAAATCAAATTAATTTAATCCGGGAATTTGTAGAATTTGGTTACAACATTACTGAAGTTGATCGCAACGAACGTTTTGAAGTAGGCGATATTGCAGAAGTTTTAGACGGTCCATTAAAGGGACGAGAAGCAGAAATTTTTAAATCTGGCGACGATAGTTACATTATTGTATCGATTGAAGCGTTAAATCAATCTGTGAAGGTTAAATTGCCTAAGGAGATTTTAAAAATACGTCAGCGCAAATCGGATATGGAGGTGGTTAAATCATTATGGTAGGACAAACAATTTTGTTGTTATCGCCGCATACAGACGATGGGGAGTTGGGCTGTGGCGCCAGCATTGCCAAGTTTATTGAGCAGGGCAAGCGGGTTGTTTATGTGGCCTTTAGCGCTTGCGAGCAGAGTGTATTGCCCCAGTTTCCAAAAGATATATTGATTCAAGAAGTAACCCAGGCTACGGCCGAGTTGGGAATTAAGGCGGAAGATTTGATATTGAAGCGGTTTGAGGTGCGAACCTTTAATTATCACCGACAAGAGATTTTAGACATACTGATTCAGTTGAGGGAACAGATTAAGCCGGACACGGTTTTGATTCCTTCTTTGAATGACATCCACCAAGATCATAAAACGATTGCGGAAGAGGCCTTGCGTGCCTTTAAGTTTATTAATATATTCAGTTATGAATTGCCTTGGAATAATTTGAATTTCCAAACGTGTGCCTTTGAAGTGGTTTATGAGAAACACGTCTTAGCTAAAGTCAATGCCCTAAAAAAGTATCAAAGCCAAGCCCATCGGCCTTATGCCAATGAAGAGTTTTTGCGTGCTCAATTGCGCATGCGGGGCGTTCAAGTGGCTCGACATTATGCGGAAGTTTTTGAAGCCGTTAGATTGGTAATGGATTAAGAAGCGGATTATTTTTTCAAGGAATTTCCCCTAATTCGTTTTAAATTCGCTACGATGCATTGGATTCAACAAATCGTGTTCTTATTGTGCTTGGCAACAGGAATAGAATTTTTCCGTAGAAGTGTACTTAAAATACGCCGTAACATTAAATTAGGTCGCGATTTAGATATTTCTGATCAGCCTAAGGAACGCATAAAACAAACGTTATTAGTCGCTTTAGGTCAAAGCAAAATGGTACGCAGACCGGTTGCGGGCTTTTTCCATATTTTAATTTATGTTGGATTTGTACTCATTAATATAGAGGTATTAGAGATTTTAATAGATGGTTTATTCGGAACGCATCGGGTCTTTGCAGCTCCTTTAGGAGGTCTATATAACGGAGCGATTGCCTTTTTCGAATGGTTGGCATTAGGCGTTTTATTGGCGTGTGTGGTATTTTTATTCCGCAGGTATGTGCAAAAACTGCCTCGTTTTACAATGCGTGAAATGAAGGGTTGGCCCACCAAAGATGCGACTATAATTTTGTTTGTAGAAATTGTTTTGATGGGTGCCCTATTACAGATGAACGCCGCGGAACAGGTTTTACAAGCCCGAGGTGAAATGGCTGCCCATGGATCCTTTCCGGTAAGTTCCTGGTTTGTTCCGCTTTACGAGGGAATGTCGAGTGCCTCTTTACACCTACTCGAGCGTACCTTTTGGTGGTTTCATTTTATCGGAATTCTATTGTTTTTGAATTATTTGCCTTTTTCTAAACACTGGCATATTATCATGGCCTTTCCGAATGTGTACTATTCTTCTTTGAAACCCAAAGGACAGCTAGACAATATGGAGTCTGTGACCACTGAGGTGAAACTTATGATGGACCCATCGGGGGCTGTTCCAGAGGGGTATGAACCTCCTGCGGGATTTGGGGCAAAAGATGTAAGCGATTTGTCTTGGAAAAACTTGATGGATGCCTACAGTTGCACGGAATGTGGTCGTTGCAGTAGCGTTTGTCCAGCCAACATTACGGGCAAGTTACTAAGTCCTCGAAAAGTAATGATGGATACCCGCGACCGATTGGAAGAAGTGGGTAAAGCTATGGATAAGGCAGTGAGTGATAAACCAATCGATGATGGTAAAAACTTGCATACGTACGTGAGTGCCGAAGAACTTTGGGCCTGTACCACGTGTAACGCGTGTGCCGATGCATGTCCGATTAATATCAATCCTGTCGATATTATTATGCAAATGCGACAATACTTGGTAATGGAGCAAAGCGCAGCACCGTCGGAACTCAACGGAATGTTTACTAATATGGAGAACAATGGAGCCCCTTGGCAGTTCAATCAGAACGATAAAGGAGCATGGGCTAAAGCCGATGCCTAAAAGGCAACATACCCGTTTTATTACCTATCTTTGTATATATTATGAATATTTTATTGAACACATTGCTTTTTTTAGGCTCTTTGGGACCTAGTGAGCTAATCATCATTGCCTTGATTGTATTGTTATTATTCGGTGGTAAGAAAATTCCTGAGCTAATGCGTGGAATGGGTAAAGGTATCCGTGAATTCAATAATGCTAAAGATGGCATGCGCGATGAAATTCGCAAAGGAATGAACGACGATGAGCCCAATTCAAGCCGCAAAGAAAATTGAAAGCATTTCGCCGAGTAATTGATATTCAAGCCGATCTCATCGCGGGTAGTTTGACCTGTGTAGAATTGGTAAATCATTATCTCACTCAAATACAAGAAAAAGCGCATTTGAACGCATTTCTCGAAGTGTGGGCTGATGAAGCATTGGATAAAGCTCGTTTGGTTGATGCCAAAATAGCTTCGGGCAGCTACGGTAAATTAGCGGGCGTCGTAATTGCATTAAAAGACAATTTAAGTTACAAAGGGCATAAAGTAAGTGCCGCTTCAAAAATACTAGAAGGGTTTGAGGCGCTTTATACCGCTACCGCTGTTGAACGCCTAGAACAGGAAGATGCCATTTTTATTGGTCGAACCAACTGCGATGAGTTTGCAATGGGTGCCTCCAATGAAAATAGTGCCTTTGGGCCTGTTAAAAATCCATTCGATGAATCGCGGGTTCCCGGGGGAAGCAGTGGTGGAAGTGCCGTAGCCGTGGCTGCTGGTATGTGCCATTGCGCATTGGGCTCCGATACCGGCGGTTCTATCCGCCAGCCGGCCGCCTTCAATGGGGTTTACGGATTGAAACCTACCTATGGTCGCATTTCCCGTTGGGGTTTATTGGCTTATGCCTCTAGTTTTGATCAAATAGGTCCATTCGCTCATAGCATAGAAGATATTGCATTGTTAACTCAAATTATGTCGGGTGCTGATAGCCAAGATGCAACAGCTATTCAAGAAGGACCCTTGCAAACATGGAGCTACACGGAAAAAAATAACCGCCGCTTCGCGGTTATGAAACAGGCCGTGGAACATCCTGGTTTGGATCCCGAAGTACGCATTGCGTTTAATCATTTATTAGATAAATTGCGGGCACAAGGACATGAAATAAATTATATTGATTTTCCTTTATTAGAACAAATGGTTCCGGCTTATTATGTCTTAACAACCGCCGAAGCCAGTAGTAATTTATCGCGATATTCTGGCATGATGTACGGATATAGAAGTCCTAATGCCACCGATTTAGAAAGTACATACACGCGTTCGCGTACCGAGGGCTTCGGTCCGGAAGTAAAACGTCGTATCATGTTGGGAACTTTCGTATTATCGAGCGATCAGTATAATGCGTATTACGAACAAGCATTGAAAGTGCGTCGGATTATTCAAAATGAAACCGATGCCATTTTAGAGCATAACGAGGCCCTATTAATGCCTACAACCAGTACTCCAGCGTTTAAGTTGGGAGAAAAAAGTAAAGATCCTATCAGTATGTATTTAGCCGATCTGTTTACAGTTCAAGCAAATTTAGCCGGTAATCCTGCCATTTCTATTCCGTCTGGTACTTCGCAATCTGGACTTCCCATAGGAGTTCAATTAATGACATCTCGGAAATCGGAAAACGATTTGTACGATTTATCGGAATTAATCCAAAAATTATTTTAATGAGATTTATCTTTCGCGCAACCTTTTGTTTTTTATTGGGATTAATAGGAACTTCTGCCAATACCCATGCGGCAGACACAGCTAGTATATCAAAACTGCTTGACAAATATGAATCGCGTGGCTTGCCGCGCTTTCGTGTCCCTGAGTTGTATGGGGAAATATCGGAACGGCTCGAAAACCAAGGTGGTTTAACGGCTATTCTAGCC
>JBIKIM010000070.1:0-5856 GCA_044361605.1 Bacteroidia bacterium
GTCCTAATTACGGAACCGTTTCGGCTTGCGCATCCTCTACCCACGCCTTAATAGATGCCTTTAACTTAATACGCTTAGGAAAAGCCGACGCTATTGTGGCGGGTGGCTCTGAAGCTTGTGTAAACGAACCTGCCGTTGGTGGTTTTAGTAACATGAAAGCCCTTAGCGAACGTAACGATAACTACCAAACAGCTTCCAGACCTTTCGATAAAGAAAGAGATGGTTTTGTTATGGGAGAAGGCGGTGCGGCGCTAATCCTTGAAGATTTAGAGCACGCAAAAGCTCGAGGTGCCAAAATCTATGCAGAAATCGTTGGTGGTGGAATGACCGCAGACGCGTATCATCTTACCGCGCCACATCCTGAAGGATTAGGGGCCAAAAACGTGATGATTCAAGCATTAGACGATGCCCACCTCAATCCCGAAGATATTGATTACATCAATGTGCACGGAACCTCTACACCCCTTGGAGATATTGCTGAAATTAAAGCCATTACCCAAGTATTTAGCAATCACATCTATAACCTTAACATCAGTTCAACCAAATCTCAAACTGGGCATTTGCTTGGTGGTGCTGGGGCTATTGAAGCCGTTGCCTGCGTGATGGCAGTAAAACACGATATCGTTCCCCCTACCATCAATCACCAAACGGCCGATCCAGACATAGACTCTAAATTGAATTTGACGTTGCACCACGCTCAAAAACGAATCGTGAATGCCGCATTGAGTAATACATTCGGTTTTGGCGGACATAATGCTTCCGTAATATTTAAGAAATATTCTGAATAGCATCCTACGGCAATTGCTGTTTTCATCTCCACATAAACATCTTAGGAAGTCGATTTATCGACTTACCGGAGTGCGTCCCATTCGAATCAAAATTTATCAAGAAGCATTTACCCACTCCTCGGTAGGTGAATCCCGCGAACTAAATAAAATAGCGTTCTCCAATAACGAACGACTTGAGTTTTTAGGCGATGCCATCCTCGATGCTATCGTAGCCGAAATTTTGTTCAATCGCTTCCCGCATCGCGATGAAGGTTTTCTAACCGAAATGCGAACAAGGATTGTTAACAGAGACCAGCTAAGTGATTTGGCACACAAAATGGGTTTGGTGAATTTTATTCAAATGAAACCAGAATTGCAAAAAAACCATACCGCCGTTAAAAGTATCGGTGGAAATGCGTTAGAAGCTTTAATCGGAGCCATTTACCTAGATCGTGGTTACTCACGCGTATCTTGGTTTATACGACACCGGTTGATGGGACAGTATTTGGATATGGATAAACTCATGAAAACCACCGTAAGTCACAAAGCGGTTTTCATGAAATGGGCCCAAAAAAACCAAAAAGATTTGCAATGGGACCAAATTGTGGAAGAAGATTCCAAACACGGAAAACATGCCGTTACCCTCAGCGTTGATGGCGAAATTTGGTTTACAGAAGTCAATAAAAGCCGAAAGCGTGCGGAAGAACTCTGTTGTGAAAAAGCCTGCCGCAAGCTCGATTTATCTTTTCAGCTATAAATTTATTCCCCCGTGGGTAAATAACGCACCCAACCTTGTTGTTTGGTGAACTGACACCACGTACACGCATCCTTTCCACAACCACTTAAAAAATCACGTTCCTGCAACCTTGCATGGGCATTGCGGATCATTTCCTTAATAATTTCAACGTGTTGGGTATTGTAATAAATATCGATGGTTTCAAAATTGCCGGATTCATTTTGGGACAATGATTCTATCGATCCCTTATCGCAAAATAAGCCCAGTTCTTTATTCCCATTAACCATTAATACATAAATTCCCACCTGCAACCAATAATCAGCCGGTATATTACCTGGTTTATAGGTCGAACTCAACTTGCTTTTGGTCCTTAAATTGGCCACTTTACCCGTTTTGTAATCGGAAACCCAAGCGCGGTTGCCATCGATGACTAATTTATCGATGCTTCCCTTTATTACGACCCCTTCAATTTCTGTTTGTAGGGCAAATTCCGTTTTTGTTTGGGTCATATCTCCGTATTCGGATTGTTTGGTTGGAAGTAGGGTTTCTAAAATTTGTTTCCCTTGCTCCAAGCGCGACTCAAATTGCTTCTTAGTAAAACTGCCTTTCATACGATTCATTTGGAATTCGAAGTATAATTGCCACTCCTCTAACCGCAACCAACGCTTCTCCTCCCGGTTTACATCTACCAATTGCCGCATGCACGCATGCATGGCGTTACCGTAAGATAAGTATTCACTTGGACTCGAGGGTACGCGAACAATGTGATTGAAATAAAAGGAAACCCCACATTGTAAAATACTCTGGATAGACGACGGTGAAAACATAAATCGTTGTATGCGGTCGTCAAGCCAATCTTCTGCCGAAACATCTAATATAGGCTTCCCCTTGCGCATTAAGATTTGCGTTTGGGCCCAAATCAAATCGGTTTCGGAAAGAATTCGAGATTTTGGATTGCCCTGGAAATACTCCGGATTAAGCTCTCCAAGAAATTGACTTGGTGTTAAACTATCTTTGTTTTCTGTGAGTTTTTGTTTGAAATAGGAAAGGTGTACTCGTTTTTTTGCTCGGGTAAACGCAACAAAAAACAAGCGTCTGCGCTCTTCCATAGCTTGGGATATTTCTTCAGTACCGGCTATATCCCCGCGGTGTGCTTCTAAAAGTTCACGCATTTTAAAAGGATAGGAAGTCGATGATGGATCGTCCCACTCTTTCTCCAAACATCGAATCATAAACACACAGTCAAATTCTAATCCCTTCGAGCTGTGTGCCGTATACATCTGAACACCTTGACTATTTCCAATTCTTTTTTCTAGGGGAATTTCAATATTAGCCGTCTTTAAGGTGTCGATTTGATTGTTTAATTCGTTCAGGGTTAAAAAGGGGAAACGTTCGCCTTGCTGATTTACATATCCCATGAACGTATGCAATACGTCCAGAAGCCAATGACTTTCGGGATTTTTAGTAGCCAACGCTAAAAAGCCAAATTCTGAAAAAACACGCGATACAAAATCACCGACATTCGTAGAGGCCGCATTTTTAATCCAAGTTTCAATAAAATGGAATAAGGTATTAATACTCGTTGTTTCGGTGTCCGTTAGATATTCTGGGATTATCGTTTTATTTGAAATGTGGTGCAAATGTTCCCGCCATGAGTAGGGAGAATAATTGCCATTTTGACGCTTGTTCAAACGCGTTTGGTGTATGTCGGTACTTAGTTGATTCAGCGCAATCGGGCGGAATTGATACAAGTCGCTTGCTAACAATGGATAAAGTAAAAATTCACCGCTGTTAGGGTCTTTCAACTCACGGTCGAAATAGGTTAACCAGTTGAGCAATAGCGTAATAATAGGCTCTGTTAGAATGTTGATTTTTCGGTTGAGCACAAATGGAATGCCCCGCTCTCGAAATAAATCGATAAAATCATCGGCGAAACGATGTTTCGGATACAGCAAGGCAATTTCATTAGCGGGGGTGCCCTCCGCGATGCGTAATTGAATTTCTTGCGTTACGCCCAATATTTCATGGAATTCGTTGGTGTAGGCATCAATTTGTGGCGCAACAGCCGGATAATCGGTGTTGGCACCGGCACTTAGGAGTTCTTTCGTTAATCCCACTTCGGTATTCACCAATCGTAAGGTGTTATGGGATATTAATTGGTGCGAGGCATCTAAAATAGCTTGTGTACTGCGATAATTTTGGGTGAGTATAACGGTTTGAAGATTTTGGCCATATCGTTTTTTGAATTCTAACATATTGCCAACCCGAGCTCCCTGAAAGGCATAAATACTCTGATCGTCGTCGCCCACCACAAAAACATTGGCGTTCTCTCCCCAATAATCACTTAGTAAACGCAATATATCCCCTTGTTGGTAGGAGGTATCTTGGAATTCATCTACTAAAATAAATTGAAAACGCTCTTGTACACTAAGCTTATAATCTTCATCGTCGCGCAAACGGGCATGAACCCAATCAATCATATCGCTGAATTCGTAAACGCCTAACTCCGCTTTTTTTTCTTGATATAATGGATACAATTCAGCGGCTGCTATGAGTTTGTCCCAACTTTCAAAAAGGAGTTTGTATTCTTTTTGTTTGATATCGCCCGCTACGTTATCCCCTGATTTACGTTTGTAAACCAATTTAGGGAAGCAGGCTTTAAAGAATTCTGGATCTTTCAAGGACTGTATATACGCCTTTAATTCGCTTAAGGATATTTGAAGTTCCCGCATGGCATTCCATGTTTGACTTAAATTCCAATGTAAATGGGTATTGTAAGATTCATATTCCTTGATAACCGAATCGTGAGGAAGGGATTCCATAAGAGACTGCAATATTTCTACTCGTTCCAATTCATCGATAACCCGTAACTCCCGACGCGAATACAAATCAGGGCGTTCGGATATCAATCGGTTGCAAAGACCATGAAAGGTGAAAATATTAACCCGATATGAATCGGTACCCATGAACATACTCAAACGCTGTCGCATGGCGGTGGCTCCCGCCTCGGTATACGTCAAACATAAAATATTCTCAGGCCTGGTATCTGAGTTTTGTATCAGATTCAATATTCGAGTCGCTAATATTTGTGTTTTTCCAGTGCCGGGACCTGCAATAACCATAACTGGACCTTCGAGGGCATTAACCGCCTCACGCTGCGCATGGTTTAAGGAATTGAAAATATCTTCGAATGTCTGCATAACTGAAATATACATTGGGAATGGAAAAAAAACAAGTAACTTGTATAACTTTGTCGCACATGTCGTCTACCTCTGTACAATATGATGCTATCGTATCTCGATGTCAGGATATTTTCCAACAAAAAAATAACGATTACGGTCCCTCATGGCGCTTGTTCCGCCCGAGTAGCTTAACCGATCAAATCCTTATTAAAGCCCAAAGAATTCGCAATATTGAGTCTAGTGGCAAGAACCATGTGGGAGACAGCATTACCGGCGAGTTTTTGGGAATCGTAAATTATTCTCTCATGGCGCTGATTCAACTGAGATTTCCAGTCACGGATCAAGACGAACCCAATTCACAACTACTGAATCAATACTACAGCGATACCATCAACGAAACCAAAGCACTCATGATGTTGAAGAACAGCGATTATGGAGAGGTTTGGAGGGAAATGCGTATTAGTAGTTTAACCGATATGATTTTAGTAAAGTTAGCTAGAATCAAGCAAATTGAAGATAATTTGGGTGTTACCCAAGCCAGTGAGGGTGCCGATGCCAACTATCAAGATATCATTAACTATGCTATATTTGCTTTGATTCGATCATCAGAGCCTATATGAGATATCTTTTTACCTTTGTTAAACTATTCAGCGGAGCTCTTTTTGTATTCTCTGGAATTGTAAAGCTCAATGACCCAGCAGGTTTTGCCATTAAATTAGATGAATATTTTGATGTTTTTGCGGAGGATGTAGCCGAAAAACAAGATTCCGTTCAGGTAACGGTGCAATTTGATTATGAGTCTGTTGTAAATGAATCTTTCCCTTTGTATGCGTCGGACCTTGTCAAAAAATTAAGGCTGAATTACACGATAGATACCCTTCAAGGCGGAGCGTTGAATATAAATTGGGGCGGTTTGGAAGGGACAGCCATTACCATACCACGCCATAAGGAATTGCCCGGTCAAATCCATTGTTTTGTCAAAGGTGCCAATGGGGTAATCATCGAAAAAGCCTACTCTTTAGATTCCAATCAACGAACGCTAAATACATTTCATACCCAGCTTGATTTTGATGTTAAGCAATGGGTAAAATCTCCGGGTTTCTGGAGTGGATTCTTCAAGTCATGTAAAGCGTACTCACTCCAATTTAGTTTGTTCTTCTGCGCGTTGGAA
>JBIKIM010000071.1:0-5848 GCA_044361605.1 Bacteroidia bacterium
AATTCAAATAAGGTCTGTTAAAACAGCACTAATAAAAAAAGAGGCCATTTGGCCTCTCGTTTTTTGATGTTATAGACTTGTATTTGGACTTGACCAAGTTTTTATCAGCCTAGTCCATAACTGACAATTAACAACTGACAATTAACAACTAATTAAGACTTTGCTTCAGCTGTTTTATTGCAACATGCTTTTTTCTCGCCACTGCACTGCTTCTTTTCAGAGGCTTCAGCGGTTTCTTTTTTACAGCAAGCTTTCTTTTCGCCGTTTTCAGACTTACACTCTTTCTTATCAGAAGCGGTAGTTTCTTTTTTGCAGCAATCTTTCTTCTCGCCGTCTTTGCATTCTTTCTTAGCCGTTTTATCGCAAGAAGCACTTGCCGTGCTCATTTCTTTTTTGCAACATGCTTTTTTACCATCTGCTGACTTAGTACATTCTTTTTTAGCCACTGAAACGGGCGCTTCTGCTTGCGCAACAGCTACATCTTGATTGGCTGTTGCAGGAGCTTCTGCTTGAGAGAAGGCAGCACCTACTGCGGCGAAGGCTACTGCTACAAACATGATTAGTTTTTTCATAATAACAAATATATCGATTTTTTAGTGAAGTTTATGTCCATTGGGCGATGATCGTTTCACCTCCAACGGTTTTTTGATTCAATTTTACATTAACCTGCGCCGTAAGGGGTAGATAAATGTCAATTCGTGACCCAAACTTGATAAAACCAAACTCAGCGCCGGCGGTAGCCTTATGACCTACTTTCGCATAATTAACAATGCGTTTGGCTAATGCTCCTGCAATCTGACGAAACAAAACCGTACCTTTTTCATGAGCGACCACTGTAGTGGTGCGTTCATTCTCGGTAGAGCTTTTGGGATGCCAAGCAACCAAATATTTACCGGGGTGGTACTTTTCGTAAAGAACTTCCCCAGAAACAGGATAACGATTGACGTGTACGTTAATGGGCGACATGAAGATGCTGATTTGTCTGCATTTACCTTTCAAGTATTCCATTTCTTCCACTTCCTCTATTACAACCACCTTACCGTCGGCGGGCGCAATAATGGCGTTTTCATCTTGTGGGGTTGTTCTACTTGGGTTTCTGAAAAATTGCACAATTAATACAAAGAAGACCAAAGACAGAACCTCCACAGTAGTGGTATACCACGTTCCAGCTGCAGCATATTCCAGCAGACCGTTCAAGCCTACTAGAATCAAGAGTGTGAAAAATATAATACGTAATCCTTCGCGGTGTAAAGTCATTTTCAGGATTAAATTAGAATGAACCTCGTAGTTTCATGGTCGTAGATACTTTATCCAAAGCCACCACATACGCGGCTAAGCGCATATTAATTTTGTATTTTTCGGTAGCGGAATATATGTTATCGAAGGCCAATTTCATGGCGCGATCGGCTCTGCGGTTGACCCGCTCTTCCGTCCAGTAATAGCCCAATCGGTTTTGAACCCATTCGAAATAAGAAACGGTAACCCCACCGGCGTTTGCCAAAATATCGGGCACTACGAGTATTCCTTTTTCGTCGAGAATAGAATCTGCTTCCGCTGTTGTAGGTCCGTTAGCCCCTTCAACAATTAATTTGGCTTTTATATTGTGCGCGTTTTCTGGAGTAATTTGATCTTCCATAGCCGCAGGCACCAAAACCGTGCATTCTAATTCTAATAATTCTGCATTGGTTACTTTTTGAACACCCTGCAAACCTTCTAATGTATTGCTTTCGCTTTTGGCAACAAAATCAATAGCGGCTTCCACATCGATACCTTCGGGATTATAATATCCACCTGAAACATCGCTAATGGCGATGATTTTAACCCCCATTTGGCCGATTAACTTAGCCGATTTGCTTCCCACGTTACCAAATCCTTGTATCACACACGTAGCATCTGTTGGCTTGATGCCCATTTTTGCTAACGCGCTTCGGGTACTAACCATAACACCACGGCCGGTAGCTTCTACACGACCTAAGGAACCACCTAAAACAATAGGCTTACCTGTTACAACCGCCCAAGAATTTTGACCTTTTATTTTACTGTATTCATCTACGATCCAAGCCATTTCCTGCGGACCTGTACCCATATCGGGCGCGGGGATATCGGATTCTGGACCAAAAACTTCCTTCATTGAAACCGTATACGCGCGGGTTAAACGTTCCAATTCACCCTTACTCATAGAACGGGGATTGCATTTAACACCACCTTTGGCACCTCCATAAGGAATATTAACGATGGCACATTTCCATGTCATCCATGCCGCTAATGCTTTTACTTCGTCGAGGTTTACATCCATACTGTAACGGATTCCACCTTTAGAGGGGCCTAAATGGTCACTGTGAATTACACGATAGGCTTCAAAAACTTGAATGGTACCATCGTCCATAGTAACCGGTATATTCGCCATCACAACCTTGGCAGGAACGCGCAGCACATTGGCAAATTGTTTGTCCAATCCTAAAACTTCCACAGCCGCATCGAAGCGGCGATTCATACTTTCTAGCGGATTGTATCGAGGAGATCCGCTGTTTAATTGAGTTGACATAGAAATGTATCTCTTAGTAGATTAAAGAGACAAAATTAGCGGAATGCTTATTGTATAAAAAAACTATTTTATCAAAGCGTTCAAAAAGTTGTGCACCCCTGCTTTTAGTATCACAGCAATTTGCGCAGCAATCGATATGTTAACAATGTGTTAACCTTGAAAAACCCTTTTTGTGGGTGCGTGAATTTTCGACGAAAAATATGCAGTCCCAATATGGTACTTAAGGCAAAATTCCACGACCAAATCAAATGTGTTACCGTAATACTAGCAAAAATAACATGCGCCATGAGCACCGTTACCGCCATAACGACGAGGCCAAGGCTATGGTGGAGTAACAACTGTTTAAATTGATTCTGAGCGTGAAATAAATTTCCCAAAGGAGCAAAAAAACCAAGAGCCCAAATACCAGGAAGTGATTGCCACAAAAGCCCCGACATCGAATCAAATTCAGCCCCAAAAAGACGTGCAAACCAATCCATGGGAATGGCCACCGCTCCCATACTCAATAAAAAAGTTCCCCAGAAACTGAAAGTCGCGAATCGCAAGCCCAACTTTTCTCGTTTTAACCCGTTAAAAATGCCCAAAGCCCTGCCGTGCACGATAGCGCCTAAGGTATTGGCAAAGATCCAGATCGTGTCGATTACCAAAAGCGTATTCGCAAAAATGCCGGCTGCCGCATCTCCCATCATATAGGAAGTCAACAATAAGGGGGTTCGGTAAACCAGAAATAATACTATTTGACCGGTTTGTGCCCAAATACCTTCATTCCACGTATGTCGAATACTCGGCAAATCAAGGCTCTTATTATAAGGTGCGAACGCATTCAGACTTGCCAAGCGCGAAAGACATAAAATACTCCAAACTAACCCTGAAAATACCAAGCTTAAAACCACATAATCCAGCGGCACTACCTCAATGGAAAGGCCACCAATTAGGGTTATTAATCCCGCAACTTTGAATATTTCAAATCCGACCAACCACCTGTTTTTTTCAAGAATTTCACCCCTGCTTTGAAAAAAGTTCATGGCGACATTTTGAAAAATCAAAATAGCCGACCATCCTAAAAGCAATAACAATAAAATATACGGAGGATTCAACGGAGCGGTGGTTCCCAAATCAACAGGCGCACTATCGATAATTCCCCCCAACCACGCTAATAACGCCGCCAGCGAGAGCATCAAAAGCGAAACGCCCACAATTCGTGGCAAAAAGCGCCTCAAACCATATTGAGCAATCCAGTTGGCCAGCGCAGAGCCCACAAACAATTCGTTGACCATAAGCAACATTTGTACATAGAGCAAATAAATGCTAAGACTCCCCCTACCGGCGGCACCCAAATAACGCGAATAAATAACCACCGCCGCCAGGGCCAAAGCGGCCTTTAGTAATTGCCAAATATAGGACTCAAGGGGTCGGTCTTTAGGCATGCGCTTAATCTTCTAGTCGATCTAGAAACAGACCCAAGGAGGCGATTCGAAAATACAGGGCTAAATCTTTAGGCGATAACTGCGAAAATTTATGCCTTAACTTTTCGCGATAATCGCGATTAACAATTCCATCTAAGGACGCACTCATAATCCAAGGTTCCCATTCTGCGCCAAATTTTTGAGTCAGCTTACGTTCTGGAACACTAAAGCCTTTTTTATCTTGCCTCTGGTATATCGCTGGTGGAATGTATGACTTTGCTGCTTCGCGCAACAAGCCTTTTGATTTACCACCGAGCATAAGTTCGTGCAACATCTTTTTACCGAGTACGTGTGCAGGCAAATGCAAGTCATCGGCGAAGGGATTTCTACTTTCCAATTGAAATGCCATTCCATTTCGGTCTTCCCATTGTAGCATTTGATAGAGGCGACCATAGAATTTGGGATTGACATTGCTGCCGTAATACTCACCCATCATGAGCTCTTTTACATTTTCAACTTTGGGGTGCAATTCAATTTCGTTAGACCGTATAATGTCTTTGCTAAAAACATGTCCCCAAAAAAAGCCATCCAAACGATGCTTCCAATCGCCCGATAGTTGTTGCCGCCATTTGCGCTTCCATGCGACCCGTTTTACCCGATCAAATGAAATGGGCCATTGCTCCGCATAAGGCAGTATTTCATTCTTTTCCGAATTCCACGCTTCTACAAAATGATCGGGATAGCCGCCATAAAGTTCATCGGCACCTTGCCCATTGAACAAAACGGTTATTCCCGAATCGCGCACGCGCTTACACATTTGAAAATGGGCTATATTGTTCCAAGCAACAGGCGGTCGATTGCTTTGAATAACCACATCTTCGATATGGGAGGTTTTAAAGCCATCCGTATCGATATATTGTACGGTCCCCCCATTTTGTTGGTGAACCAATTCTTGCCATTTACGTTCGTCTTCAGGCTCGTTCTGCGAACATACCGAAAACAAGTGTAAGGATTCCGAATCGCCTAATAAATGTCGAGCCAATCCCACGATAACCGCACTATCCAATCCTCCGCTGAGGGCAAAGCCCATGGGCACATCGGAACGCAGCCGCTTTTTCATGCTTTCTAAAAGTAAGACTTCTAGCGGTCTATTTTCCTGTATATTCAGTAAACTGGATGGATAAAACCACTTGCGGTGAATGATACTGCGCAAATTAGGCGTCCAACGCAACCAATGTCCTGGCTTTAGGGTTTCAACCCCTTTAAACCATTGCACGGCATCGGTCATTCCCTGCGTTACATGTAAAAACAGGGCTTCGTTGCGCGCGGTTTTTACATCCAAAAAACGGCGTAAGCTTTTTTCTTCGCTTGAAAAGGCAAAGGCATCATCCCTTTTGGCGTAAAACAAGGGTTTTACACCCGTTCGATCGCGGGCAATGGTATACGTATTTTCATGGGCATCGTAGATGCAGAAGGCAAAAAACCCATCGAGAAGCGGCAAGCATTTGTCTTCCATCTTAGCCCATAACTCTAACAAAACCTCGGTGTCGGAATCGGTTACGGTATTCAAACGGAATTGCTGTCGCAGTTCGATGTAATTAAAAATTTCTCCATTGTAGGTAATCCAATACCGGCCGCTGGCGTCGCACATGGGCTGATGAGAGCGGTCGCCTGGTGCAATTATCGATAAGCGTTGGTGCAACAACATGCCATTAACGGCATCACTCAGACTGCCTATTAATGGGTTCGTGGGAATATATTGGAGGGAATACTGATATTGATCTTTCCCCCACAATACGGGTAAGGGATCGGCATGACGCAACATAAGCAAGATGCCCGCATCGTCTTTTCCTCGGTGCTGTATGTCTTCTGAAAATAGATAAATCCACTTCTTCCA
>JBIKIM010000153.1:0-4175 GCA_044361605.1 Bacteroidia bacterium
AGGCGTTGTTACGGGAGCGCTTGGGGTACCTGCAGCACCTGGGGCTCCTTGTGATAGAGTTCCCGCAGCACCTCCGATAGTTGCACCCGTTGTTCCGTCTGTTTTCACAATCTCAAGGTTTTTGAGCGTTACTTTACGGCTGTTGTAACGGGCAGGATTACTTGCAAATACTTCACCAGGAATTGCCATTTGAGCCATGGCAGAACCTATGATTGCAAAGGCAACTGCGAATAGTAAGGTTAACTTTTTCATATTTGTGTGTTTAGTTGTTTATTTTGTTTTGGTAGTCAAGTTTCAATTATCGTGCCAAATTTTCAAAAAGCAATTATTTGATTTTGAAGGTATTCATAAAGGCCGTTGTAAAATTGCCTTTTCTGAAATCTTCGTTTTTCATTAACTGCTGGTGCAATGGAATGGTTGTTTCTATTCCTTCGATTACGAATTCACTTAAAGCACGTTCCATTTTTACAATGGCTTCTTCACGTGTTTGTGCGGAAACAATCAACTTAGCAATCATGGAGTCGTAATACGGTGGAATGGTATAACCTGCATAAATATGTGTATCTACCCGAACACCATGACCACCGGGCTTGTGAAGTACTTTAATTTTCCCAGGACTAGGTCTAAAGTCTTTGTATACGTCTTCTGCATTGATTCGAACTTCAATAGCGGCTTTTGTGGGGAAATAATCTTTACCAGAAATAGGCACCCCAGCGGCGATTAAAATTTGTTCTTTCACTAAGTCGTAATTGATTACTTCCTCCGTTACGGGATGTTCTACCTGGATACGGGTGTTCATTTCCATGAAATAGAAATTGCGGTGTTTATCAACCAAAAACTCAACCGTACCTACCCCTTCATAATTAATGATTTGAGCGGCAGCTTTGGCGGCTTCTCCCATTTTATGACGCAATTCATCGGTCATAAAGGGAGATGGAGTTTCTTCAACCAATTTTTGGTGTCTGCGCTGAATGGAACAATCTCTTTCACTCAAATGACAAACCTTTCCATATTGATCGCCGGCAATTTGAATCTCGATATGACGGGGTTCTTCAATGTACTTTTCCATGTACAATCCATCATTACCGAAAGAGGCACTCGCTTCCTGTTTGGCGCTATCCCAAGCATTTTCTATCTCATCTTCGTTCCAAACAATGCGCATACCCTTTCCACCGCCACCTGCGGTGGCTTTCATGATTACAGGATAACCAATGTTAGACGCTATTTTTTTAGCATCTTCGGTGTTTTCTAGCAATCCTTCGGAACCTGGAATGGTCGGAACACCGGCGCGCTTCATGGTTTCTTTGGCGTTGCTCTTATCTCCCATCCCATCAATTTGTTCAGGAGTAGCTCCAATAAACTTTACCCCATGATCTCTACACAACGCACTGAATTTGCTGTTTTCAGACAAAAATCCATAACCTGGATGAATGGCATCGGCATTGGTAACTTCAGCAGCGGCGAGTATCCTTGGAATATTCAAATAACTATCGCGACTTGGAGGCGGACCGATACAAACGGCTTCGTCAGCAAAACGGACATGCAAACTTTCTTTATCTGCAGTGGAATAAACAGCAACGGTGCGTATACCCATTTCTTTACAGGTACGAATAATACGCAAGGCTATTTCACCGCGATTGGCGATGAGTATTTTCTTAAACATACAGCAGATGTTTAGGCGGGTTCAACAAGAAACAGAGGCTGGTCGTATTCAACAGGACTGGCATTATCGACCAATACCTTCACAATTTTACCTTTTACCTCGCATTCAATCTCGTTGAATAACTTCATAGCCTCAATGATACATACCACTTTACCTGGCACCACATCATCACCCACATTAGCAAATGTAGGCGAATTTGGATTGGCAGCGCGGTAGAAGGTTCCCACCATAGGTGATTTTATTTCAATCAAATTGCTGGCGTTAGGAGTCTCAGCAGCAACAGCAGGAGCCGAAGTCATAACCTGTACTTCAGGAGCGGCTATGTTGATTGGGGCCACATACGATTGGGCAGGTGCTGTGTAAAACTGTTGGGGATTCTTTTTAATTAACAGTTTAAAATCCTTGTCGTTGATTTCTACTTCGTCAACGGCATTTTGTGATACAAACTTGATAAGTGTTTGGATGTCTTTTAGTTCCATGTTTGAATGGCTTGTGTTAGTTAGCAAATAAAATAAAAAAAAATTAAAGCGGCATATTACCGTGTTTTTTACGTGGGTTCACCGCCACTTTGTTTTTCAACATATCAAAGGCCCGAATGAGTTTTTCGCGGGTTTCTTCGGGGAAAATAACCTCATCTACAAAGCCTCTTTCTGCAGCACGATAAGGATTTGCAAAAATATCAGAATATTGTTTTTCTTTATCCTTCCAAGCCTCATCTCTGTTTTCAGCCGCGTCTATTTCTTTTTTGAAAATAATTTCCGCCGCCCCTTTTGCCCCCATCACGGCAATTTCAGCAGAGGGCCAAGCGAAATTCAAATCGGCACCGATATGCTTTGAATTCATTACATCATAAGCACCACCGTATGCTTTACGCGTAATTACGGTGATACGAGGTACGGTGGCCTCACAAAAGGCATACAAAAGTTTAGCGCCATTAGTGATAATCGCATTCCACTCTTGATCTGTTCCTGGCAAAAACCCGGGAACGTCTTCCAAAACCAACAAGGGAATATTGAATGAATCACAAAAACGAACAAAACGAGCCCCTTTCTGACTGCTTCGAACGTCTAAAACCCCAGCTAGGAAACTAGGTTGATTGGCGACTATTCCGATACTTCTACCGGCTAAAAACGCAAATCCAACAACCATATTTTCAGCAAAGTCTTTATGCACTTCCATAAATGAATCCGCATCCACAATTTCGTGAATTACGTCTTTTATATCGTAAGGTTGATTGGGATTCGCGGGTATAATATCTTTCAGTTTTTCACGAATTTCGTTCTGAGTCGAATAGGTATTTTTCGGGCCTTTTTCTTCACAGTTTTGAGGCACGTATTGCATCAAATCACGAATTTGATTCAAACACATTACTTCATTGGGTACGGTAAAATGCGCGACCCCGCTTTTAGAACCATGAACCGATGCCCCACCTAAGTCTTCGGCGCTAACCTCTTCATTCGTTACCGTTTTAACCACATTAGGTCCTGTAACAAACATATAACTGGTCTTTTCAACCATGAATATAAAATCGGTCAATGCCGGTGAATAAACAGCGCCACCTGCGCAAGGTCCCATTATCGCTGAAATTTGGGGAATAACACCGCTGCTCCTGGTATTACGATAAAAGATATCGGCATAACCACCTAGCGAAACAACCCCTTCTTGAATCCGTGCACCACCTGAATCGTTCAATCCAATCAATGGAGCACCGTTTTCCAAGGCCAAATCCATGATTTTACAAATCTTTTCCGCGTGGGTCTCTGATAAACTTCCCCCGAAAACAGTAAAGTCTTGAGAGAAAACATAAACCAAACGGCCATGGATTTTACCATAACCAGTAACAACGCCATCTCCTAGCAATAGTTGTTGATTCATGTCAAAATCATGACTGCGGTGAACCACCATATTGCCAATTTCCTGAAAGCTTGCTTCATCTAAAAGTAAATCGATACGCTCCCGTGCCGTTAACTTTCCTTTGGCATGCTGGGCATCAATTCGTTTTAAGCCTCCACCTAATAAGGTTTCAGCCCGCTTTTGAGCCAATTTTTCTCTCGGATCAGACATGGTGCAAAGTTACATAAGTATGCGTAATATTTACCAAAAAAGAACCAATCTTAAAAAAGCAATCACTTCAGCATATTTGAGGGTTTTGTTGAATATATGCCCTGAAACCCTGCCAATTAATATAAAAACGCACCAAAAAACGCTTATAAAATCAAAAAGCCGACCTTTAAGGGTCGGCTTTTGACTATAGTTGATAATTGGTATCGTTTTATTTGTCAGAGAGTGAAGACATATCAAACAAAAGCGAAAAGCGCATTTGATTTTGTAAGGGATGGCGATTCGCGAAGGGAACTAAATAGGCCGCATCAAGGGTAAGCGACTCGAATTTAAGTCCCATTCCTAATGTTAAATATTGACGTGCGCCTTTGGTGCGTGCCTCATAGAAAGCACCTCCGCGCAAGGCAAACATTTTTTCATACACGTATTCAAAACCTACAGAAGGAGTCCA
>JBIKIM010000072.1:0-5786 GCA_044361605.1 Bacteroidia bacterium
CTAAAATGCCATCGTTATCTGAATCCAGATCTAACCAATTCCCTTTAAGATCTCCATCTAAATCATCCGATGTTTCAATTTTATCGGAGATGCCATCGGCGTCTGAATCCAAATCTAGGAAATTACCCATTCCATCCTGATCATAATCGTCATCAGTTTCCAACAAATCCGCAATGCCATCGTTATCGCTATCCAAATCACGAATATTCGCAATTCCATCCCCATCGAAGTCTTGCAAATTGCGCAAGTCTCTGTTTTCAATACGATCTGCAATCAAATCTCCGTCGCTATCTAGATCTTTATAATCAGAAACATTATCGTTATCCGTATCTATTTCTGGATACGATTCCCCTTCATTGGCCAATACGGGAATTCCCCAAAAGTTCACGACTACGCGGCCCACCCCTACTGTACCATTCCGATCGGGATCAAAACCATTAACTTCAAATACGTCGAAAATTCCATCACCGTCGGTGTCTAAATCATACACGTTTTTAAGTCCGTCTCGGTCTAAATCTAATAATACCTTTAATCCGCTATTTTCATGAACATCCAGAATACCATCGTTATCCGAATCTCTATCTCGGTAATCAGGAACCCCGTCGCCATCAAAATCTAAGGCGCGTTCAATATAATCAGGAATACTATCGCGATCAAAATCACCCACCTCAACACGGACATCAGCCACCATGTTTTTAGACCTATTCCCTGTTTTATCAAACCCATATACCTCTACATAGTTATCCCCTATATCGGATACTTCGTATACAGACTTAGTCAAGAACAAACCCTGTAAATCGCAATTGTCAGTGGCTTTTTGTACCACTTGGTTCACCGCTAAAAAGGCCTTACCCGATGTATCAATAAAAATAACAACGGGCTTCGTTTTAATAATGGGTCTTACCGTATCCAATACCGTTACCAAAAAGGGTTTTGAGGATTTATTACCCGAGGGATCCGACGCGTTTAACGTAATAATATTAACCCCTAATTGGGAGCAATCAAAAATAGAATCACTAAAACTCAACTTTGAGACTTGGCAATTGTCGGTGCATTTAGAGGCAAACAAACCTACCGATATTTTTGCAATGCCAACCGAATCGAGATATACGTTTAAATTTTCGGTGTACAACTTTGGGGAAAGCGTATCGCGGATTTGTACCGATAAAACAGCGATATTGCTATTTCTACTCGTATCCGATATGGTATAAAGCAATAGTTTATTGCCCACATCGGAACAATTGAAATTGTATTGACTTAAGGTCCTGGTTTGAATCTTGCAATTGTCTGTACTGCCATCGTCAAAATAATCAGGTCCCACGGTTTCTAGGCCTTGGGAATCTAAATAAATTACCCGATTCGACGCTCTAAGTGCCGGCTTAATCGTATCTAATACCGTTATTTCGACCAAGCTTTCTGTTTTGTTTCCACTCGCATCATAGGCACTAAATACGACCGTGTTTTTGCCCAAATCAGCACAACTAAATCGGTCTTTACTTAAGGTTACTTTCTCGATACCACAGTTATCTGCACTACCATTATCTACGTCAAAAGATGACAATAAAGCGAAGCCATTTCTATCTAAATAGGTAGCCGAATTTCGCACTTTATTAATCGGCTTCGTGGTATCTTTAACGGTAATAGAAACACGCGCAGCTGCCACATTTCCGCTTAAATCCGTAAGGGTGTACAAGACAGAATTAGTTCCTAAATTGCCACATGTGAATACCGATTGGTTCAAACTTCGGGTTGATATTTTACAATTATCCGTACTGCCATCATCTAAATCGGCGGTTGACAAAACGGCAAATCCATATTGATTTAAAAACAAAGTAACCGGCTTGGTTTTTAAAACCGGAGCGAAGGTATCTCGAACCGTTATACGCACCGATTGTGTAACTTTATTCGAGGATTTATCCGCAATGGTAAAATCAATAAAATTGGTTCCTAATTGATTACAATTAAAGTTGGATTGACTAATTTGATAACTAGCGATACCGCAGTTGTCGGTACTATTGTCGTCAACATCTGCCGTGGTAATACTCACAGAACCCGACGAATTTAAAAACAAAACCCGGTTACGGTACTTTAGAATGGGCAGTATCGTATCCAAAACATTCACCGTTTCAACTGATTGTGTTTTATTTCCTGAGATATCTGTAGCCGTTAACGTAATATTATTTTGTCCGAGATGGCTACAATCAAAATTACTTTGGGAAGCCACCAACGTATTGATGCCACAATTGTCCGTACTTGCATTATTTAACGCCGATGCCGTTAACGTTGCCTTTCCCGAAATATTCAAATAAATACTCGTCGCTTTGGTTTTCAAGGTCGGAACCAACGTATCTAGAACTGTTACCGTACAGGTTTGTGACGTTTGATTCCCTTTTAAGTCCGTGGCCGTAACGGTTACCGTATTGGCCCCTAAATTTTGACAATTAAACGTACTTGGTGATATACTCGTACTAGAAACACCGCAATTATCGGTTATCCCATTGTCCACTTCAGACAGCGAAATGGTCACATTACCTGCGTCATTTAGGTAACGGGTAATATTTTTGAGTACCACATTGGGCTTCACCGCATCGCGATAATCAATAGTAAAACCTATGGTATCACTGCAATTGTTTTTATCTACAACCCAAGCAACCATTCGACCTGTTGACAAGGTTGAAAAGTTACTCGACGTTTGCAAATTGCCTTGATTAAGCTTGTAACGGAATGGGGTCGTTCCGCCGGTAGACTGTAAAGAAACGGCACCCAATTTATCACTTAAACAGGTATTATGCGTCAAACTCGCAACGGATATATTTAATAAACTGGGTTCTTTAATGGTCGAAGAATCATCAAAAACACATTGTTTGGCATCGGTAATTCTAAATTTATACGAACCTTTATCAACCGAAACCACATTCTGAGTGGCTGCATACAAGGACCCACTAGCGTCTAACCATTCATAATTGTAGGGGGCGGTTCCACCCGAAACATTCAAGCTGAAAGATCCCTTTTGTCCAAAACATTCAGGCTGTGTAACATTATTGGTGCCTTTTAAAATTGCAGGTTCTGATATAGTAACCAACGCAGAATCCAAACAACTATTTTGATCTGAAAGAATGACCTTATAACTGCCTGCCGCTAAATTTTTATTAGAAACGTTAGTGGATTTAAATCCAGCAGGACCATTGATAGAATAGGTCCAAGGAAACGTTCCTCCCGAAGCTAATAAAGTCAAGCTTCCGTCATTTGACGCATTACATGAAACATTGGTAGACGTAAAGGTAAGATCTAAGTCCTGTGGCGTGGTAATCGAATAGGTCCTTGAAACCGTGCACGCATTGCTGTCGGTAATATTTACCGTGTAAACACCTGCCGACAAGGTGTTAATGTCTTGTGTTTTAGCACCTGTAGACCAAGAATATACATAAGGCGCTGTATTTCCACCAACGGTGATATCGATGGCTCCAATGGGATAACCCGCACATTTTATATTGGTAATTTGTTGCGAAATTGTCCATGGAGTTGGCTCAGCAACGATTCCAGTATCTGATTTTGAACATCCAGATGAATCCGTGATCGTAACAATATAGGTACCCACGCCTGCATTATTAATCTTTGCGGAACTCGAGAAATAGCTATTGGGTCCCGTCCAGTTATAGGAGTACGGGGTTCTACCACCCGTACTTTGGGTACTTATTTCACCAGTTGCAGCCCCACTGCACAAGGCGTTCTTTATGGAGGAAATTTGAACGACAACAACACTTGGCATAACAATCTGTGTTTGTGCCGTTGCCGTACAACCCGAAACCACATCGGTTACCTTTAGATTGTAAATTCCATTTTTCAAACTCGCTATCTTAACCGTTGAAGCGGAGAAAGATGTGGGTCCCGTCCAAGCATACTGAAAACTAGTTCCATTAGAAATAGTAAGGGCTTCGGCGGTGCCATTTTGTTGCCCATTGCAAACAATATCTGTTTTTTTAATTGCAGTTTCCAGGGTATCGGTAAAAATCAAGGTAAATCCGGTATCCGATTTACAACCGTTATGGTCTTGAACCCGAAGTGAATAATATCCGTGCAATAAATAATTGATGGAGGTGCCTGTGGAGGTCCATCCATTTCCGTCGCTCCATGTAAAACGGTACGGAGCCGTTCCGCCGCTTCCCCCAGCAACAATAGCGCCGTCTTGGCGATAGGAACAACTGGCATGAGTAATCGTAGCGGTAGCGCCTAACGCAGCGGGTTCAGTGATTACTATGCTAACCGAATCAACGTCACCCACGCTATCAACCACTAAATATTTATACGTGCCCGCACTCAACGCGCTGTCTTTAAATTCAACTAGGGCCAAAAGTGAAATAGAATCCGTTCCGCGCACATAGGTATAAGGGGCCGTTCCACCGTTGGCTTTTAAGGTAACAATTCCATTAGAACCCAGATTACACGTTACGGGAGCGCTTGAGACCGTTTGCAGGCTTAGCGTTTGTGCACCCAGTTTCATAACCATGAATCCGAGTATCCAAAATCCTAATAAATTCTTTATATAGTTTGGAGTTCTCATCGGATGATTGCTATTTTTTCGTTTAACTGCGATTGATTTCCATACATATCTTTAACCACAAGATTCAATTGATAGTTACCCATAGGCAGTGGCTTGCCGTTATTCATAAGCTGTCCGTTCCATCCTCCTTCGATATCGTTGGATTCGAACACTTTAATTCCATCTTCCGTATAAACCTGCCAAATGGCTGTCGTAATAGAATGGTGATTGCCTCTGATGTGATAGACATCGTTAATACCGTCTGCATTCGGGGAGAATGCGGTGGGAAGCAATATGTTAAAATCAGGCCAAACACGAATGATGCGAGAAGACGTGTCGGTACAACCATCTAATGATACGACTGCTAATTGGACGCGGTAATTGCCTGTATCTGAGTAGGTATGATACCATTCAAACTCATCATAAACCAAATCGCTGCCATCGCCAAAATCCCATTCTAAGGTTGCTGCATTGGTGCTAGAGTCTAAAAATCCAACATTGTTTTGCAAAATAGTAGGCCTCTCGGTCAAGATAGAAAAAGCCGCCTCAGGATTCGGATACACGTCTAGGCTATCATAGAATATGGCGTAACAGCCCTTATTTGAGCGCATGGCCAAACTGATAATGTTTTTTCCTGATTTGCGGTACTCGTGCGCAGGCAAACTATCACTATAATTGGCACCATCGCCCATATTCCACAAATAAGACACGATTTTGCCGAATTGAATTCCAGAATTGGACTCCAAAATAATCGGTATGTTTAAACACGTTGGCTCTATTTCCAAAGAAGCTTCTGGGGTTGGATTTACAAACACATTAATCCGAGCCGTATCCGAACATTGGGAGTCGTTCTCGACCACTAATGTAACTACATATTCCCCGGCATCCGAGTAATTTTGTGTGATGTTATTTCCTGAGCCCAAGGTACCGTCTCCTAAATCCCAGAAGGCCGTAGGCTTCGTAAATTGGGTAGACACGTTGGAAAAAGTAAACTCATTGGTTTCTAAACATTGTTCGTTGTTATTTACACCAATTCTTGCTTTGGGAACCGCATTGGAAATAGCTACCGTACTGATGGTATCGCTGCATCCAAACTCCGTGTATACCACCATACGAATGCCGTATTTCCCTGGCAATATAAAAGTGGGTTTCAGGGTGTCAACATTCGAAACCACTTGTTTGTTGAATAACCATTTGTTGGAATAGCCGGGTTCTTTTTGGGAAATATCCAAATATTCAAACCCTT
>JBIKIM010000073.1:0-5766 GCA_044361605.1 Bacteroidia bacterium
TGTCAATTTCCCGCAATCCCTGATTCAATTGTACAATGATTATTTGAAAATGTATCAACCCTCCGTATTTCTGTTTGAAGGTCAGTTCGCTGAAAAATATACTACCCGAAGCGCACAAGCGGTGTTCAAAAACGCCATGAGAACTGCAGGTATCAATAAAACCGTCGGAATCCATGGACTGAGACATTCCTATGCAACACATCTTCTAGAGGCAGGAACCGATATGATTTTTATTCAGAAATTGTTGGGGCATTCCCAGATTAAAACTACAGAAATTTATGCAAAAGTCTCAAACAGAATTATCTCTCAAGTAAAAAGCCCGCTAGATTCTATCAATTAACTTACGGAAACCATCAGCCTTCAGACGCAGACCGTGAACTTACAAGCCAAATCAAACAAGCGGGCAAACTGTTGGACATCACCCTGCTCGATCATTTGATCTTAGGTACGGAGGGAGACTACGTAAGTTTCGCAGACGAGGGATGGCTATAGACAATACTCCACTGATGGGTTTGAATATCAGAATCCTCAATATCATCTATACCCATCTCTGCAAACTGCTTGACAAGCTCAACCCAATACCACTTGAGTGTGTACTTATGCTTTACGCCATAATCCGCTTTATCAATGTAGTCGCACAATAGATTGCTATACGACCTCAATGGTTTATTGGCTTTCTCAATCTTCTTTGCTTTGTAGAATAATTCTTCGGGATTCCAGCCAGTAGTCAATTTCAAAGTTATGGCTTGGGCGAGTGACCTAAAATACAGATCCAGTTCTTGTTGATTAAATCCTCTGGCACTTCGCATTCCAAATGCTACACCCGAATAGTATCTAAACTTCTTTTTTGTCAATACATGTGAAAAATAGACATACGGCCTACCCTTCTCGAAACCTCCAATGGTTGGTTGAGAATAAAATAAAAAATGGTTCATATGCGATTTCAGTTCGCACTTTTCGAACAGATGCGCTCAACATCTTACTAAGAAGGCAAAAACACTGGACTCAAGCCTATAGCTCAGTCGGTTAGAGCACCTGACTCATAGTCAGGTGGTCCCTGGTTCGAGCCCAGGTGGGCCCACTGAAAAATCCTCTCAGCAATGAGGGGCTTTTTTTGTGGCGGTTTACAACCGGATGTTCAACTCGAGCTTTCCGCCAAAACCCAATTCGATAATCTTTTGTAGGGTTGAAATTCGGGCCTCTTTTACGTTATTTTCTATTTTGGAAATGTAAGACTTGGTGGTTCCCACTTTTAGTGCCAATTCCTCCTGCGACATTCCCAAGTCAAGTCGTGTGGTTTGAATTAAAGCCCCAATTTTGAAGGCTTCAAAGCCGTTCTCTAACGCCTCTCTTTGTAGCGTGCCTCTTTTCCCGTAATTCTGGGTTTTAAATTCTTCCAGGGTTGTTGTCTCAAGATTGGTTGTTTTCATATTCGGTTTTTATACTGAGTGCAATTGCTATCTCGCTTTTTGGAGTTTTATTCGTTTTCTTTTGAAATCCATTGGCCACTATTATGATGTTTCCGTTATCAAAAAAACAGAATATTCGATAAATATTTTTCCCATATTGAACCCTTATTTCATAGAGCCCTTTAGTGGATTCAATGTGTTTTAGATAGGTTTCCGGAACTTTCTCAATTTGTTCTATTAACTCAAGGGTCCAAATAATTTTTGCCTTAATTTTCGGACTTTGGGCAGAGAAGAAATTTTGAAAGTAATTTTTGTAGAATATTACAGAACGGGATTTTTGATTCGATGTCATACAAATTTATAAAAGTTTCACTTAAGTGCAATATTTTTTCTTGTTATTTTTATAGGGTTACAAAATTACTAGGTCATGGAGACCCTGTCTTTGTGCATATAAAAAGTTGATGCGTTAAGTTTTGCATTTTCCGCCAAAGCCCTAACCCCACAAAACCGATACCCAATAGTTCTCGAATTACATTACAGTGCCAATCAAACAATTGAATAATAACAGGGCATCTTTTATTTAACCGCAAAAACAAGTTATAGCAGGCAACCTTTTAGCGCATTTTGCATTATCTCTGTGTATGCGGCAGGTGCAACTCGAAGAAATTTTACGATGTAAAGAACATCATTCTAAAACCGTAGGAGATGTTTTTGAACGGTTGCACCCGTCCCTAATTAGCGTTTGCTTTCGATATCTCGGAAATACAGATGATGCCGAAGATGTGGTAATGGTTTCGTGGCTTAAAGTACTAGAAAAATTAAAGGGTTTTCAATACGAACACCCCCTTAGTTTTTACGCCTGGATCAAACGTATTTGTATCAATGAGTGTCTGGGGATTTTGAGACACCGAATCAATTTTCACCTTGTGCCCATTGAAGACTTAAGCGCCGATGATGAACCGAGTCACACCGATTTAGATGCTATAGATACGCAGCGACTTTTGAAACTTGTGGCTCAACTGCCCGAGGGCTATCGCACCGTGTTTAACCTATTTGCCGTTGAAGGATTTTCGCACGCACAAATTGCTCAAATGCTCAAAATATCTGAATCTACCAGTAAGTCCCAATTTCGTAAAGCACGTTTGAGTCTCATGGATTCGATTCCTTTTACTCAAACCAATAAAATATCCCATGAAAAATAAACAATTGTTTGAACGTTTAGAAGATTTCGACCATTATCCCGATGGATTCAATCCAAATCTGAAAACTCAGCGACAGTTGATTGAAGACGCCGCTAAAACAAATAGTAAGCAAAAAAAATGGAGGTTCGCCTCTGTACGCATTGCGGGTGTTTTTCTTTTGGTTTTCGGGGGATGGATGCTCTGGCAAAAAACATCACGACCTTCTTATACAATCGATCAAGTTAAAAACAATCCGCTTTCTCAATCATTACAAAGTAGTCATGGATTTCAGCATGCAATATCCGATAGTGCGTTGAATGCAAATGAACGCATCGCTCGACAGTATTTGCGCGTATCTCAAGTTACCTCCAACATGAAATTAAGGAGCGCCAATTTAAACCATACTATGAAATTGAAATCCGATTCTGCAAAGTCGCATCTTAGCCCTAGTTACGACGCTTTGGAACAAACGCCCTTGCTAGCCGAGCTTGTATTTAAACCCCAAACAGATAATTTCCCCCAAGAGAATCAAAAGAATTCGGAATTAGCTAGGGGGAATGAACCGCGTTTATTTGCCAAAAAACAACGTATCAAACAATTTGAATTTGCCCCCGTAAAATCCCCGATTTTGCCTCAAGAACCATCGCCTAAATTGGAGTTTTTGGTCTATCGCGATGGTCGTTTAAAGCTGTTTTCATTGCCTCAATCTCAACAAATAATTATAAATCATTCATCAAATTAAAACTTTCAAATCCCATTAAATCCTATGAATAATATAAAGTTAAGCTTCATGGCACTGTTGTCGATTAGTCATTTTTGTGCGCTGAATGCACAAAGTTTTAATATAAAATCAATTCAAGCCAAAGCAAGTTGGAGCCTAGGTGGAATAGATAGGGTGGTGTTCGAATCGCATTCCATGCGGAATATTGCTCAATATGATTCATTCCCCTCTGCCCTAGATCAGTTTTTAACAGATGCGGAAAAAAGCAATTTAAATTTAGATTCTATGGAATCGCCAATTAGTATTCACTATATGGTTTTTAATAATGGGAAGCGGAAATTGACAGTTGAGAATCCCGAATACCTCAATAATTCCTTTAATCCTGATGAGGAGTGGCGTAAAAATCAAGATAGTTTATCCTCTAATGTTATTCGTATTTACGATACGCGATTTGATGTAGTATCTGCCATTTACCTAGAGCACACGCATGGGGTTTCCAAATTAAAGAAAGTGGTTGAATTTTATCGAGATTCTGCACAAATCCCAACTTGGACCCAATTAGATATTCCCACTCCATTCCCCAATTTTAATTTGGTTATTTTTGCGGCACGGTCGGCATGTGATTATGGGTCTTTTCAAAAGTCTTTGCAGAGTACCCTAAAAATAAACCGACCTCCTCGTTTAAATGGTAACCTCGTGGTTTATAACTATGAACAGTATCTTGAATTCAACAAAAAAGATACGTTTTATGAAGATGGCATTACGGTAGAGTCGAATAATTTAGATACGAATTACGTTCTGCGCGTTACGCGAGCGGAAATTCCTATTTTTCAACCGATATTTAGCCATATGAGTATGGGATTTCTGGGCAATAATTTATGCGGTCAAGTAAATATTGAAGTGCCGTTTCGGACGAATTTTGTGAATAACCTACCCAAAAATTTAGCGTATTTAAGTGTCGGGTCAACGGTGTTCTCCGAACGTTCTACAAATTCGAATTATTTCGAAGTAGGTGGGATTTTGGAAGGATTGATTGGGTTGAAAACGACTAATATTTCGCCCGATTTGAAATCCTCGGCTGATTTTCGGGTGTCGGGATTAGAATTGGGGTTGTATGTATCCGCTCCCATGCGTTCGTTTTTAAATAATCCTGGATGGGTGATAAAATCGTATAAGCAGTGGGGGAATTTTCGACTCACCACGGGATTTTATGCGTCTGCAATTATGAAGAATTCAGAGGCTATGAGCAGCGCTTTGTTGCTCACCTTTGAGGTTTTTGATTGGCAAGGGGTTTATCAAACTTCCGTTTCGAAGCGTGGGCGCGTAAAAAGAAACTAGGGCAAATGGCCTTTGTTTATGGGTGAAATTTAAGGAATGAACCATTTTAATCGACTGCTAAGGTCAGTTTCAATTATCGATATGGTTTAGTATATCCCATCAATTTCTTAATTTTAATCGATTGGTTATAATCCGTTATTTCTATTTTTGCTTTATGAACGTTAAAACGGTCCTCCTTTTTATGCTCCTGTTTTTCCTTTCGGGGGAAGCTGTTTCACAACATGCCAATACCAGTAGAAGCACCGGCAGGGCCAGGGTGTCTTCCACCAAAAAGAAAATTACTGAAGATGATATTATCGGATCGTGGAAATTAGTAAGGTTCAAGCACGGACCTCAGTCTAAAAAGCGCATGCCTTTAACGAGTTGCGATACGTCTATGCCTTGGGTGTTCTATAAAGACAGTTCCACCCGCAGATTACTAGTCAAATGTCAACCCATTGAAAATTGCAATGAATACGGATTCGAAAGTGAATGGCTTTTCAATACGACCAGTTTAATCATTAAAAAGACCAAAATCATGGGAATGGGCGGTATTTCCTCCAACGGGAAATTCAACTTGAAAGAATTAACCCCTGAAACCATGGTGCTCGAATTTATGAATCACCAATACGTGTTTAGAAGATTAGGGGTTTGGGTTGAATCAGAATAAATGAATTGGGCACCCGCCGTTTGAATTTTTCAAGGACTTGACTTGAGTCTTTCAACGGGACTGTTAGCGCGGGGCTGCGTATTTCGTATTAACGGGGTTTGTGAACAGCGCTTTGAATAAGCAATCTTCTAACCCCATGCACATTTGTTGAGGCCCCTGTCCAAGCACCTATTCCCACGTAGTCGCCACCAGCAGAGAAGGAACCTAGTTGAACCGTGCCTAGATATTCGCCGTTATTGGTTTTTACATCTAAAAAGCGCGTACCGTCTGCGTTTTTGCCAAAGAATAGTTCGTGCACTTGCCATTGGCCGTTGTCTAAGCTCGTAATACAAGATACTGTCTGTATCAGAGTTCCGTTTTTGAATATGGAAACGTTTTCATTTAATTCATTAAAAAAAACAGATATTCCACCGGCAGCGGTACCTTGATTCGCAGTTGATCCTACAGCCGTTGATGTGGCACCCCAAA